>JAUZRF010000051.1 GCA_030950645.1 Mariprofundales bacterium | reverse complement strand
TCATCGGTTTTCACTTGTCTTTTTTGCTTGCTTTCTTCGTTGTAAAAAGCCTTATATAGCAGTGCTATATGCCGCTTTTTCGCCTTGAAACCAAACAAAAATCCAGCGCGTAAACCAACGATTTATTTATTTACGATGCCTTAGAATGCGTAGGTCATTTCGAAGGCGTAGGCATGGGTTTTGAAGTTGCTGGCAAAATTTTCGCTTCCCATGATGGTTTTCGAAGTGTTATTCACCGTGCGATATTCAGCCAATGCGCCTAGACCATCGCCTAGTACGGAGGTGACCGCGAAGGTGTTGGCGGTGAGCTTGCCAGGTTTGTGTTGATCACCATCCCAAGTGCCGAAGCGATAGGTGGCACCGAACATCTCGGTGAAGTCATAATGCACGGTGGCGAAGACGCCTCCTGTACGCGTGATGCTTGTTTTTGTCTGGTTGTACTCACCACCGATCACGAGATGGTCAATGGCATCATAGGTGAAGTCGATATCAATGGTTTTGTCAGAGGTCAGGCCAGGATTGGTGGTGTTCAGATAGGATATCCCAATATTTGCCCCTTTGATGGGGGTGATGCCGAGGCGGCCGCCCGCACTACGCACGCCAGTGGTGCTGATGCCGTTCACATCAACTTTATTGGAGTAGTAGACCACACCATCAACCATGCCGATCTTGGCAGCTAGCGATGCCCCAGTGAGGTTGGTTGGTATACCATTACTGAAAACCAATGCATGGGAGAACTGATACATGTCTGGTGCATCAAGCAGTTCCCAGCCGATGGGGGCGTTGAATTTACCAAAGGTGAAGGTGACACCATCATCGGCGATGTTGGGGATGGTATAGGTGATGTATCCCTGCTCGAAGAGCGTGTCGCCTGTCGTTGCGGTGCCTGCGCTGGGGAATCCATTGAGGTCAAAGCGTAGTCCGATATTGTCTTTTTTGTATACAATATCAAGCTCGACCTGGTCGAGACCGAAGCCGGTGCTGGCTGCTGTTGGTCCTTTGGCATTGGTGCCGCTGTACGAGGTGTCGACAAAGCCGCTAAGCTGTAGGTTGTCGAGTTTGTCGCTGAGTGATCCCGCCAAGGCTGGTGTTGCGGTTAGTGCTAAGCCAATAATCAACGCCAGTGGGCGCATCAAGGTGTGGATGTTGCGGTTTTTTATCAAGTTGAAATCTCCTGTTGATCGGTTGTGTTGCATCGGGACATGCATCGACCAATATATAGCAGGCTTTATGCCAGGGGTGTTATTATTTATAACTATATAATATATAACGATATAATGCGTTATGACTATCCCTTAGCAGCTCTGAATAGTCTATTTATTAATCAATCACCCGCAGTAAAGTCTAAATAGTACGCATTGTTGCCTAGTGGGGTAACTTCTGGCTAGGGTTGGGCGATGACTGCTTCATTTCATCGCCTGCCACCGATTCAAATTGGTGCGATTTGCATTGATCCGCCGCTGCTGTTGGCGCCGATGGCGGGGATTACTGATTTGCCATTTCGTACGATTTGCCGCCGTTATGGTGTGGGTATGACGGTGACGGAGATGATCGCCTCACGCGCGGTGGAGCAGAAGCGTCCACGCACGGAAAATATGGCGGTGGTGGGTGAGGATGAGTCGCCGGTGGCAGTGCAGATCGCCGGTTCGGATCCCGATTACCTGAGTCAGGCAGCACGCTGGGCGGTGGCGCATGGTGCGGATATGGTGGATATTAACATGGGATGTCCGGTGAAGAAGATATGTAAGCAGGTGGCGGGATCGGCACTGCTCAAAGATGAGCCTAAAGTGGCGGAACTGTTGCGCGCGGTGGTGGCGGCAGTGGAGGTTCCTGTGACGCTCAAGGTTCGCACTGGATGGGATCAGACGAGCAAGAATGTGGCGCAGATTGCCCGTATTGCTGAGGAGAGTGGCGTGCAAATGTTGACTGTGCATGGCCGTACCCGGGCGCAGATGTTTCAGGGCGATGCCAACTGGGAAGATATCGGGCTGGCGGTGGATGCGGTGACGATTCCGGTGATTGGCAATGGTGATGTGGTGGATGGCGCATCTGCACGAGAATTGGTGCGGGTGTCGGGTTGTGCTGGGGTGATGGTGGGGCGCGCGGTTCAGGGCAATCCGTGGCTAATGGGTGAGGTGGCGGCGGCGTTGCGCGGGGAGTCTTGTCCGCCACCTCCTAGTAATGAAGAACGGTGGGCAGTGGTTGAAGAACATATGCAGCGCTTAGCTACGCACCATGGTGAATTCCGCGCTAGCCAGTTGGTACGCAAGCATGTGGTGTGGTACAGCAAGGGGATGCTGCACTCAGCGCAGTTTCGTGGCCATTTTCAACGGTTGCGCAGCTGGCAGGAGCAACGCGATACTGCGCGCGACTATTTTCTCTCAAATGGGCAGGTGTTGGCACATGTCGCCTGAGTTTCCATTGTCGACAATAGCGATCCCGCTACCGCTGTTTTGTCTCTCATTTCAAGGCACTATTCTCGATGCCAATCTCTTGGCGCAGGAGGATATGGGGCGCTCGCTACGCCGGTTACAACAGAAAGATATCTACGCTCTGTTTGGCCCGCGCGATTCGATATCGGCGCTGCTGACGCGGGTGGAGCAGGGGGAGCAGATATCTGATTCCGGCATCTTCCGCTGTGATGATCATGCACCCTATACCATCCATGCTGGCCCGAACGCAGAGGGGTGCGTACTTGTTTTGGTGCCGGAGACTCGGCGTAGCGAGGCGCAGCAGTTGGAGCAGCGCTATGCCATGGCTGAGGCGGTAGCGCGTATTGCGCTTGAACTGGCCCACGAAGTAAAAAACCCACTGGCGGCGTTGCGTGGGGCGACCCAGTGGATGGCTGAGCGGGTTGATCATCCGGTTGTAGCGGAAACCAGTGAACGCATGCTGCATGAGGTGGATCGTATCCGCAGCCGCATTGATGACTTTTTGCAGCTGGCTCCACGGGCAGATATCTCCATGGGCGCGGTAAGTGTTCACCGCTTGGTGATGGATGTGTGCCGACCGGTGCCGGAGAGTGTGAAGCTTTCGTTGGTGCTCGATCTTAGCCTGCCGGAGATCCCCGCCCATGAATCCCGGTTGCGGCAGGCAATGGAAAACTTGTGGCAAAATGCGTTGGAGTCGGGGGCGACCTGGATTGAGGTGCAGACGCGGCTGGCGGTGGCAACAGCGCTGCCTCACTACCACGGTCCGATCCTGCAAATATCATTTCAAAGCAATGGTGAGCCGATTCCGGTGCACCTTCGTCAACGCCTGTTTGAGCCCTTTGTTACCAGTAAAGCATCGGGGAGCGGATTGGGGCTGGCGATTGTGCAGCGGGTGGCTTTGGAGCATGGCGGTCGTGTGCGCCTGCAGGCAGATGATGCCGGTGCGCGCTTTGTGATGCATCTGCCCATGCGCGCACCGACCCATATTTCGTAACGGCTCAGATCGCTTCCGGTTTTCCCGATAGCGGCGTTAAAAAATGCGCATTTACAGTAGTAAACTCCGCTTTTTCGCCTTGCTATCAGAAAAACCGGAAGCGATCTGAGCTGTTACCATATTTCTAAGGATGTTCTGATATGAAGGCACTGGTGATTGATGATGATGCGGGTATTCGCTGGATTTTGGAGCGGGTGCTGCGTGAAGAGGGGGTGGAGGTGCTGCAGGCCGAGACCTTGGCTGATGGTCGCGCTATGGCCGAATCGTATGCGCCGAACTTGATTTTCCTTGATCTGTTTTTGCCCGACGGTAACGGCATGGATGCCTTGGGTGAAGGGGTGTTTGGCGAGATCCCCGTGGTGATACTGACTGCACAAACCACCTTTGATCATGCCGCCCAAGCTTATCGCCAAGGCGCAATGGAGTACCTGCCAAAGCCTTTTGATATCAATGAAGTGCGCGCATTGGCCAATCGGGTTCGGCCGCTCTCTGAACCTGTAGTCGCCCCTGCGTTGAAGGCGCCCCGCGAGGTTCCGCGCAAAGAGATGATTATTGGTCAGAGTACTACCATGCAGCAGCTTTTTCGTACCTTGGGCCGGGTGGCAGCATCGGATCTTACGGTGCTCATTACCGGCGAATCCGGTACCGGTAAGGAGGTGGTTGCAAGGGTGCTGCATGATGAGAGTCGGCGCGTGAAGCGTGCGTTTGTTGCGATCAATACTGCGGCGATTCCGGCAGATCTTTTGGAGACGGAGCTGTTTGGTCATGAGAAGGGCGCCTTTACTGGTGCCGATAAGCAACGCAAGGGTCTGTTTGAACAAGCCGATGGCGGCACGCTATTCCTCGATGAAATTGGTGATATGCCGCTACCACTACAGGCCAAGCTGCTGCGGGTGCTCGAGAGTGGAACCATTCAGCGTATCGGTAGTGGTAGTGAGCATGCGGTGGATGTGCGGCTGCTCGCGGCTACCCACTGTGATCTGCAGCAGCGGATCGAGGATGGTCGCTTTCGTCAGGATCTTTACTACCGGCTGAATGTGATCCCGGTGCAGATTCCACCACTACGCGAACGGCGGGATGACATTCCGCGCTTGGCAGAGCGGTTTTTGGAGGATGCTGCGGCGGAGTTGCAGCTTGATGCGCCAATTTTGCTTGGCGATGCGGTGGCGGCGTTGTGCCGCTACGACTGGCGAGGTAATGTGCGTGAGCTCAAGAATGTGATGCGCCGTCTTGCGGTACTCACCCCTGGCCCATCGATTACCCCCAATGATGTGGCGTTGGCCTTAGGTGGGGTGAACCACGGAGCCGCGCAGCAGAAAGATCGGCTTGAAGACGCGGTGACGCGTGTGATGAAACGCTATATTGAGCATCTGGGCACATCTCAGCCCAATGATCTCTACCGCACCCTGCTAGCACAGGTGGAGCCGCCACTGCTTAATTTGGTGTTGGAGCTCAGTGGTGGCAATCAGGGGATGGCGGCGAATATGTTGGGGCTTAATCGCAATACCGTTCGCAAATTGCTAAAGCAGTATAATATTGATTCATTTAGCTTTCGTCGTTGATGATGGGGTCGGTGATATTGAAGCGATGCGGTGGATGATGCAACACAACATGCCTCATCCGGCGCTAGGGAAAAGTTGTCAGTGATGCGCCTGATTCGATCCAACCAGGTTGGGGCGCTTAAGGATTCTCTGGCGCTGCAACTCGCTGAGCACCCCTTGGCATCGCCGTTTGCCGTGGAGACGGTGATTGTGGCTAGCGCACCGATGGGTCGTTGGTTGGGGCTGAAGTTGGCGGAGTCGAATGGCATTGATTGCAATAGCCATTATTCGTTGCCTGCGACTTGGGTGTGGCAGCTGGTAGCGGCTGCTGTGGCGGAGGTTCCGGCGCAGGATCCTCTGGCACGGGATGCGGCGGCTTGGCGGCTGTTTCGGCTGTTGCCGGATCATCTGGAGGCGGTGGAATTCCAACCCTTGCGCCACTATCTGGCGCACGATTCCCATGGGTTACGCCGCTGGCAGCTGTGTCAGCGTATTGCCGATATCCTTGATCGGTATCAGTACTATCGCCCGCAGATGATCCGTGATTGGAGTGCGGGGCAGGGCACGGGGTGGCAGCCGTTGTTGTGGCGGGCGCTGTTGGCCGATATCTCGGGACAACTCCATCGTGTGGCGGCGATTGATCGTCTATTGGCTGGCTTGCGGCAGGGTGATCGCGCGTTGCTGCTTACGCTGCCGCAGCGATTGTCGGTGTTTGCGCTGCCCACCATGCCACCGCTGTTGTTGCAGGTGTTGCAAGCGGTGGCGCGTTTTGGTGAGGTGACGCTCTATCAGCTTGCGCCCACCGCCCACTACTGGGCCGATCTTCGTAGCAGCAAGACGCAGGCAAAGGCGCAACTTGCAGACCTTGCGGCGGCGGAGCATCTTGAGGTTGGTCATGAACTGCTCGCTTCGTGGGGGCGGCAGGGGCAGCAGTTTCAAGATCTGTTGCTGGCGGGAGAGGAGATGGAGGAGGCGGCGTGTTTTTCTGAGCAGTGGCCGGCGACGCTATTGGGGAATCTGCAACGCGACCTCTTTATGCTCAATGCGGACAGGGCGGAGGGTGATGCCGATGGTTCCTTCGCGGATGAATCACTGGAATTGCACTGCTGCCACAGTGCGTTGCGCGAGTGTCAGGTGCTGCACGATGCCCTGCTGGCGCGCTTGGATGGTGACCCTAGCCTGAAACCGGAGGATATTGTGGTGCTGGTGCCGGATATTGGCCGCTACGCACCCTATATTGGGGCGGTGTTTCGTCGGGATGCTGCGCGACCTTTTCTGCCGTGGAACCTTTCGGCCACCACCACAGATGCGCATCCCCCATTGATTCGTGCTCTGCTTGATCTGTTGGCTCTGCCGCAGAGTCGCTTTGCCTGCTCGGAGATCCTCTCCTACCTCGACCTGCCGCAAATCGCTGCCAAGTTTCACCTTGATGGCGAGGATTCGGCGGTGATTCGTGCTCTGCTGGCACAGCTGCATGTGCATTGGGGGATCGATGGTGCCCATCGTGGTGCGCTGGGGTTGCCGGAGTGGAGCGCACATAGCTGGCATGCGGCTGAGGAACGCTTGATGGCGGGCTTTGCCTTTGGGGAGGAGATCATTGGGGAGGCGGCCGTTGAAGAAGTCGCTGGGGAAACGGCGGCTTCACCCTTATGGCAAGGGATTGCGCCATTGCCACTAGAAGAGAGCAGTGCGGCGATGATGGCGGATCTTTGGGTGTTGCTGCAACGGCTAGATTATTGGCGCCATACCTTAGCGCAGCCGCGTAGTGCTTCAGCGTGGCAACTGCTGCTGGGCGCCATGATGGATGATCTGTTTGATCCCTATATTGAGGATGACGGCGCGCAGCAACGGGTTCGTGATCTGCTCGCTGAGCTCACTGATCTTGCCGGTGAGGAGCCGTTGTCGTTGCAGCTATTGCGTACTTGGCTGGAGGGGGCGCTCAGTCGGGGTGGTGGCGCGGCGTATCCTTTTTCTGGTGGGGTGAGCTTTTGCGATCTCCATGCGGTAAGCGCGCTGCCATTTCGCCATGTTTGTCTGCTTGGGATGCAGGATGCCGCCTTCCCTGCCCGCGAACAGCGCTTGGAGTTTGATCTCATGGATCATCAGCCACAGCCGGGCGATCCACACCGGGGGCAGGCGGATCGCTACCGTATGTTGGAGGCGCTGCTCTGTGCGCGGGATGGCCTCTATATTAGCTACACTGGCCGCAGCATGCGTGACAACAGTGCATGTCAGCCGTCCGTGTTGGTGCGCGAGCTACTTGATCTGTTGGCGCAGGATTATGGTGACAAGGTGGCCAAGGCGGTGATCCACGAACATCCGATGCAGCCCTTCTCGGCGGAGAATTATTGCGTTGCGCCACATCTGTCTAGGCGGGATCACCGAAGCTTTGATACCTATTGGAGTGCGGTTGCCAATGCGATAGCGGATGCGGAACAACAGGTCGGGCGCGGATCATGGCCAGACGCGATGTTACCCGAGTTTGAGGGCAATGGCGATGCGGTTGCCTTGGAACGGCTGCGGCGCTTTGTTGGCCATCCCATTCGCTATTTTTTCAACCAACGGTTGGGGATTTATCTGCAAGAGGCGTCGGATTTTGATGATGATGAGCCGTTCGCATTGGATGGGTTAATATCGTGGCAAGTGCGTCAACGCCTACTTGAGGGAGGGCTTCAAGGCGAGTCGAGGGAGCGAGCTACCCGCGATGCGCTCAAGGCGGAGGGGGTGTTGCCCTGTGGTTTGAGCGGCGAGCAGTTGCTTGAGGATGAAGTGGAGAAGCTGGCTGCCATGCGTCGCCATTTAGCCCCGTACGGTGAACGCCAATCGGAAACGGTCACGGTGGATTGTCTGTGCGAGGTCTCGGGGGCAATGGTGCGTATTTGCGGGCAGGTGCGGGGATTCTATCCCGGTTGTGGTCTGCTGCACTATTCGGCCTCAAAATTTAGTGGCAAAACACTCCTTCCCGCCTGGATTGCGCACTTGGCATTGTGTGCGACGGAGCAATTTAAGGAGGGGGAGCAGACGGTTTTGGTGTGCAGCGATAAGGCATTTACGCTTGCGCTGGTGGATCTCCGTCAGGCCAAGGCGGAGCTGGCAAATTACCTGGCTTCGTATCGCCAAGGGATGTGTCAGCCGCTACCCGTTTTTCCGTGCGCTAGCTGGGCTTGGATTCAGGGGAGTGATGGTGCCAAGGCGCTGTCCGCAGCACGCGCAGCTTGGTATGGCGGATCCTACGCCAGCGGTGATATTGATGACGCCTACATTGCCTTGGCGATGCGTGGCGTGGATGCGCCACCGTTTGAAGAGACGGCCTTTGCACAACGAACCCAGCAATGGTATGGCGGAGCACAGCAATACCTGACGCCACGAAAGGAGGCTGGTTAAGGGGGAGTATCTTGTGTTTGGACATAACTACTCAGCTCACTCCCAGTTTTCCCGATAGCAGCGTTAAAAAATGCCTATTAGGTTTTTCGGCTAAGGTTCAGCGCCTCTTGCAAAACTCATGAGCGGCGATTGGGTATGATGTAACATGGATCTGCTTCCATCATATTTCGGGTGCTGAGTAGTTACAGAAAAACCATCCAAATGTGAGCCTCTTGCAAAACTATGGGTGGATGCGTGGCAATCCCATTTCGAGTGAATTTTCAGGATGGA
>JAUZRF010000050.1 GCA_030950645.1 Mariprofundales bacterium | reverse complement strand
TGCGCCACTGGTACTTGGTGCATCGCAGTGGCAAACGGTTGGCGGGCATGCCGCAGGCTTTTAAGAGCTTTGTGCTTGAGCAGGCAGGTGATCTGCTTAGTCTGCCGCAATGGCAGCAGGATCGTTACGAGTAAGGTAATTCCTCAGCACCCCTTGAAAACATCCCGTAACTGCTCAGATTGCTTCCGGTTTTCCTGATAGCAAGGCGAAAAAGCTTAAGTTTACTACTGTAAATGAGCATTTTTCAACGCCGCTATCGGGAAAACCGGGAGTGAGATGAGCAGGCAGGTGATCTGCTCAGTCTGCCGCAATGGCAGCAGGATCGTTACGAGTAAGGTAATTACTCAGCACCTCTTGAAAACATCCCGTAACTGCTCAGATTGCTTCCGGTTTTCCTGATAGCAAGGCGAAAAAGCGGAGTTTACTACTGTAAATGAGCATTTTTCAACGCCGCTATCGGGAAAACCGGGAGTGATCTGAGTAGTTACCGAGTAAGCTTTGTTAGCGCTACTTGCGCAGGATCCTCTCTGCCTGTGCCATCTCCTGTGGGGTATCGATTCCGTGGGCGGAAAAGTCCCCACGAACCACCGCAATCGGATAGCCATGATGGAGCACGCGTAACTGCTCCAACCCCTCGGTTTGCTCGCTATCGCAACGCGCCAGTTTTGGGTAGATGAGCAGAAATGGCTTGCGATAGGCATAGAGCCCGACATGCGCCCAAGCCTGGGCGTGTTCGCTGTGGCGAGGGTAGGGGATTGGCGCACGACTGAAGTAGAGCGCATGGCCCTTTGCATCGCACACCACCTTGACTACATTGGGGTTTTCGATCTCTTCATTTGTGGCTGGGCGCGCCAGGGTGGCCATGGTTAAGGTCGCATCGCTGGCAAAGGGCGTGACCACGGCCCGAATTGCCGCAGGGTCGATCAGCGGCTCATCCCCTTGCAGGTTGACCACCACATCGCATGGCTCTTCGGCCAAGGCGGCGGCGAGGCGGTCGGTGCCGCTGTGGTGCTCTCCCGTGGTCATTTTCACCTCAGCACCGGCAGTGGTGGCGACATCCGCGATGCGGTCATCATCGGTGGCGACGATCACCCGGCCTAACGCGGATTCACGGGCGCGTTCCACCACATGGGCGATCATCGGTTTGCCTGCCAGCAGCGCCAGAGGTTTGCCGGGAAAACGACTCGACTGGTAGCGGGCGGGGATGCCGATAATGATCTTCATGCGTTGTGCACCGCAATCTCGCTGCGATTGGCAGTGGCGGTGCCAATTTTACCCACCACCACACCAGCGGCACGGTTGGCTACTTTGGCGGCCTCGAGAGGGGTGGCACCGCGGCAGATGGCATCGGTAAAGGCGGCAATTACCGTATCTCCAGCACCGGTCACATCGAACACATCGCGCGCAGCGGTCGGTATGTGGTGTATTGCCTGACCATCAAACAGGGTCATGCCACGCTCAGAACGGGTGATTAGCACCTGCTTGAGCGCCAGATTTTCATGCAGGGTGCGGGCGATGCGTTCCACCTGGCTGTCCTCATTGATCGGCTCCATCTGCGCCATTTGTGCTGCTTCGTTCAGGTTTGGGGTCACCACACTGGCGCCATAATAGGATGCGGTGTGTGCGGGTTTGGGGTCAATGATGGTTGGAATTTTCCCTGCCATCGCAATAAGTTGTGGCACCAACTCTAGGCTAAGCACTCCTTTAGCATAGTCGGAAATAATCATCGCACTGGCATGGGGAAGCAATGCTTCAATTGAGGCCAATAGGCGCTGGTAGGTGGCATCCTCCAATGGCGTGGTCTCCTCGCGATCAAAGCGCACCACCTGCTGTTGGTGGGCGACAATGCGTGTTTTGATCGCGGTTGGGCGTGCGTTTTGTTTGGTGATGATTCCCGAATCATTCGCCTCCAACAACGCCAATTGTTGGCGCACCCATTGCCCCGGTTCATCGTCGCCCACCACGCCGACCATGGCGCAATTGGCCTCCAGCGCGTGCAGGTTGCGAATCACATTGGCCGATCCTCCCAGCCGTCGATCAATGCGATCCACCGCGACTACCGGCACCGGCGCTTCAGGAGATATGCGCGACACACTACCCCAGATAAATTCATCCACGATGATGTCACCAATGACGATGATGTGGGATTGATTCATGATGGAGGTTGCTCCGGCAAGGGATCGTTGGCACAGCGCAGCATCAAGTTTTGCACAAAAGCGCGGGCGCAAAGCCGTTCGCGGCCGTAGTTCACTAGCTTGGTCAGACGGCGCTGGAGGTAGTTGCCGCGCAGGTGATAACTCAGCGTTGAATAGCGATGGATCGCATGGCGTACCCGAGCTGGCTCGGCCTCATCAACCTCGGTGGTATCGGGTAGCTCTCCTTTGCGCAGTAGCAGCGCAATATCGGGATGCGCTGCATCATGGAGTTGCGCAACCAAATCAAAGCCACAGCTCGCAGCCAGCTCGCGCAGAGTGGTGGGGGTGAAGTTATAGATATGTGCGAAATGAAACATGCGTTCAAAGGTGGCAAAGGGGGCGGCAAGGTTGGGGCACTCAATATAGAGCAGCCCATCATCAACGATCAGCTCGCGCAACTTCATCAACGCGCTGCGCGGTGAGCGGAAGTGTTCGATAACATGCACCAAAAGCGCCAAATCATGGCGGACTGGGTCGGTGAGATCATAGAGATTGCGATTGGCCACATCGGCACGCAATTGTTGGCGGCTATAGCGATTAAAGTCGCGGTTGGGCTCAATACCGCGGGCACGAAATCCGTGGTGCGCAAAAGCCTTCACCGTACAGCCTAAGCCCGCACCTACCTCGAACACCGACCCTTGCGATGGCAAAAATGGGGCGAGCATTTGGTGGATACGCTGGCCATTGTTCCAGGCACGCATCACGCGCCGCGCGGCAGGCACCACCTCGCCATGGTAATCGCTGCGATACTCCTCAGCATAATAGCGCGCGATGGTTGCTTCATCGGGTAGCGGCAGATGTGCCACCACCCCACAGCGAGCGCAGAGGCCGGTTGTGAGCGGGTGTCCATGGCGATCTAGCTGCGAAATCACATGCCAATTGCTGTCACCGCACAGATCGCAATGGGTAGAGGATTCGGTTGTTTCCATCTTCATCGAACGGATACTAGGAATTCAGGCGTAAGGTTGCACCTGCGTAGGCTCTGGGGGCGTCTTTATCGTTCAACGCCCTCTTGAATCAATAGCGAAAAGCGGATCCTGTCTGCTGAAAAGGAAAAATATTGCTGCCGCCATTACCACGCATCATTGTTTTGCTTCAGTCGGAATCAACCGAGAATAGTGCCGTATTCGTTCTGTAAAATTATGTTGAAAATCGGAAATGCCGTAGGGAAAAGGGGGAGGCTGCGACAACCTTGCACGCCTATGCTAATCTTCGGCTCAGGTTCAAGAATTTTGCGAGGTGCAACCATGCAATTCCCCTACGGTATTTCAGATTTTCAATTTATTACAAAAAACAAGCTGTTCTATGTGGATCGTACCCATTTAATACCAGCGATTGAACGCGCAGGTCAACAACTCATCTTTCTTCGTCCGCGCCGCTTCGGCAAATCTCTGCTGCTCTCCATGCTCGAAAACTACTACGACATCGCCAAAGCAGATAGATTCGAAGCCCTCTTTGGCCACCTCGCTATCGCCAAAAATCTAACACCACTACACAGCAGCTATGTGATTATGCGGTGGGATTTTTCATTGATCGCGCCAACGGGTAATGTTGAGGGTATTGAAAAACGCTTGCATGCACATATCAATGAATGCATTATTGATACTAGCCACAAGTATATAAAACAACTTCGTTTTCCTGTTAAAATCACCGATGACAATGCAGTGGCATCGTTTCAATCATTGGTTAGCGCAATCAACAACTCATCATTAAAGCTCTACCTACTCATTGACGAATACGACAATTTTGCCAACGAACTGATGATGGGAGCCAGCAAGGATCACTACGCTGCGCTTCTGCACGGTGAGGGTGCAGTTCGCAGTATTTTTAAAGCGGTCAAGGGCGCGGCTTCGGGTATGGGGTTGGAGCGGGTGTTTATCACGGGCGTTTCACCCATTGCCATGAGTGATATTACCTCTGCCTACAATGTGGCGAGCAATATCTATCTGCTACCAAAATTCAATCAACTGTGCGGCTTTACTGAAGCGGAAATCACCGATGTGGTAAGCAAGCTTGTCGATCAGCAACAAAC
>JAUZRF010000005.1 GCA_030950645.1 Mariprofundales bacterium | reverse complement strand
GCGCCCGCTTCCCATTCCGAATCCCACTAGGTATAGTCACGGCATGAGATATCTACGCGACCAACTGATCACCCTGCTTAATGCTGAGGGCTTCACCCTCGGGGCAGATCGGGCTCGGCTGCGTTTGTCTGCGCGCTTGCTTCACGGTTGCTGGCATCTGTTGGGGGACGACACTCCGGAGACGGTGCTCGCTGCCAGCACGCTAACTTTTGCCAGCTTTCACCGTCACTTACTGCTCATTCGCTGCCCCGATCAAGCCTTCTATTACGATGCGGTGCGCAACTATCTGCTCCACCATGATATCGGCTTACTAGAACAGCAGACCATCACCCTGCGCCAGAAACAAGATGATCAAGGCAGGTATCAACTGACAACAGCGCAGCCGGATGCTAAGGATAATCTCATGCTGATTGCCCTGCATATCTCCGCCACGCTGGTGCCTGACCTAGCAGTGCTACGCGACGATGTCGAAGCCGTGCTGCAAGCGGTTGCGCTCTCGGTTCAAGATTTTGATGCCATGCGTCGCCGAGTGGCAGGTGTGGCCCAAGCGCTGTTTGCCACCCTGCCAGATCAAGCAACATTGTTGGAGTGGTTGCTGGATGATAAATATATTTTTTATGGCATCCACAACACACCATCACTCGGCATCGCCTCCGATAAAACAATCATGCATCGGGTAGCTCCAGGACTGTATGAAGAGATTACCGCGCTAAACAAACAGCAATCAGGAGAGCCTCGCCAGCCAGGTATCTATTGGTGGCAGCTACCTTCAACACACAATTACCTGTACAATGCCAGCATGTTGGAGGTGGTACAGATGGTTTGGGAGCTAAGGGGAAAAACCCACTCACTGATCCTCATCGGCCACTTCTCACGCAGCGCGCGCCACTTTAGCGCCAGTCGCACCCCATTCCTCAAGCCGCAATGGAAAGAGTTGCAGCAACAGCCAATACTGCGTCGCTCAGCCTTCTACCGTCGCGAGCTACGCACCCTATTTGACAGCGTGCCGAAACCAATGCTGCTATCAATCCCCCTTATTCAGTGGCTACAGCCGCTCAAAGGGATCGTCGATTTAGCCGACTCAAGCCGCACCGTCGTGAGCCGCTTAGAGCCCATGTATGGCATGCTCGATTATCTGATGGTCACCCTCTCCACCACACGGTTCGGTCCCAATATTGCTCGCCGCATGGAGCAGACATTGGATCGCCTTGGGCTCTGCGTGATTGGCATGCATAGCTTCGGCGTCGCCAGCTATCGCGTCTTGCTGTTCTCCTGCCGACGCGACACTGGCGGCTGGCCAACCCAAGCGTTGCTAGAACAACAGTTAAACAATTGCATCACCTTCTGGCGTGATCGGGCCAAGCACGCGCTGATGGCGCATAGCCACCAACTATCGGTGCCTGACGCGCTCAAACTGTTGCAAAATATCGCCCCGCTTTACCAGGAGAGCTTTCCACCCGAGCAATTTGCTGACGATTACCTGTTGCGCCAACAAATTTTGGCGGATGGTCATAGCAAGGTACGCCTGCGCTTGGATCATGGCACCTTGGAGCTTCAACTGCTATCGCTGCATGCCGTCGCATTGGGTCTGCTGGTTGAGCAGGTGCAGGCATTTGGCCTCACGGCACTGGATGAATCCGTAGCCACCATGGGCGAAAATGATCAACGGATCGTGATCAGCCAGCTGCGCTGTAGTCAGCGTTATCACCAGCTAAGTAAGGCCGCAGAGCAGCGCTTAGCGGAAGGGTTGGAGCGCGTAATGAATGGTGAGTGCGACCACGACCCGCTCAATGCACTGCTACTCTCCGCCGGACTGGAGATCGATCAGGTGGCCGTGATGATTACCCTGCGCAACTACTTGGTACAGCTCGAACGCGAAGCTGCCATCACCCCATTGACCCAGACCATGCTCGCCTACCCTAAGGTAAGCCGGGCACTCTTCTCAATATTGGAGGCAAAGCATCGCCCAGCTATGCCTACCACCTATGCCGCACAAGCACGCTTAGGGTTTGAGCAGGCGATGGAAAAGGTGCAAAGCCTGTCACACGATCGCTGGTTCCGCGTCTGGTTAGCCTTAATCGAAGCATCCCTCCGTTGCAACCAATGGACGCGTCAAATCGGCGAGCCAGTCGTGTTGAAGATCGATGGCCAAGCACTGCAATTCGGCCCCACGCCACGGCCATGGCGTGAAATTTTCGTCCATGGATCCCATGTCGAAGGGATTCATCTGCGCGCAGGCCCGGTGGCACGAGGCGGTCTGCGTTATTCGGATCGCCCCACGGATTTCCGTACCGAGGTTCACGAATTAATGCTGACCCAAACCGTCAAAAACGGTCAGATTGTGCCAACGGGTGCCAAAGGCGGATTTGTGGTGCGTGGCAATGCGCATTCACCAAGCGAAAACCCCAACAGCGCACCGTTCGTGGAGGCGCAATATCGCCAATTTATCGCCGCACTGCTCTCAGTAACCGACAACCTACTGGCTGGCGAATTGGTGCCACCCACAGGAATGGTGATCCCCGAAGCGGATCGCAATGACCCCTATTTTGTGGTGGCCGCCGATAAAGGAACCGCACGCTATTCGGATACCGCCAACGCCATTGCCCAAGCACACCACTTCTGGCTTGATGATGCCTTTGCCAGTGGTGGCTGCCATGGCTACGACCACAAGAAGGTAGGGATCACCGCGCGCGGCGCCTGGATTTGCGCAGTGCACCATTTCCATACCCTAGGACTGGATGCCACCTGTGATGCGATGAGCGTGATAGGGATTGGGGATATGGGCGGCGATGTGTTTGGCAACGGCCTGCTCTGCAACCCCGAGATCCGGCTGCTGGCGGCATTCAACCATCGCCACATCTTTATCGATCCAGATCCTGATGTGGCAGTGGCCTTTGCCGAGCGGCGACGGCTATTTGTCGCCGTTGCCGGATGGGATCAGTACAACCCAGATCGGATCAGTGGCGGTGGCGGGGTGTTTCTACGCTCCGCCAAGTCCATTCCAATCTCCGCAGCGATGCGTAAAATTTTACGCATCAACGGCGAGGCGATATCCGGCGAGGAGTTAATTCGCGCACTGCTGAGTGCCAAGGTGGATCTGCTCTACAACGGAGGGATCGGCACCTACATCAAAGCCGAGCATGAAAGCCATGTTCAGGTGCGCGACCCCGTCAACAATGCGGTGCGGATCAATGCCGAACAGGTGCATGCCAAGGTGATTTCAGAAGGGGGAAATCTGGGGCTTACGCAGGCGGCACGCATTGTGCTGGCATCGCGTGGCGTACTGCTCAACACCGATGCGATTGATAATGCTGCCGGGGTCAACATGTCGGATCACGAGGTCAACCTCAAGATTCTGCTCCACCAACTCTGGCCCGGCGAGGATAACCGTAGCAAGCGCAACCAGGCCATGGCGCGCCAAACTGAAGCCGTGACCCGCATCTGCCTCAATGACCAATTCGAGCAGGCACAAGCGCTTACCTTGGCTGAACTTGAGGCACGCACCCATCCACCAAGATTGATCAAGCTGCGAGACCGTCTGCAGCAGCAGACAACGATTGATCGCACCTTGCTTGATGATGCAGTCCTCCCACTACGGCCCCAATTGGCACAGCTATTGGGCTATGAAAAAAACCGTCTTCATGGGTTGCTAAACGGTGAGGCCTTTTTCCAAGATAGCTGTTTTGGCTCCATGCTGTTGGCACGCTCGTTTCCGCGCGCGCTGGCACGCCGCTTGGCCGATCCGCTACGCCGTCACCCCCTGGCCGCCGATTTGGCGCATACCCAGGCCGCCAATTATGTCGTCAACCGATTTGGGCTAACCTGTGTCAGCCACCTGCAATCGATGGTCGACAACTCGATCAGCGAGATTGTGCAGGCATTGATGGTGGCCGACCACCTGTTGGAAGGGCAACCGATGCGAGATGCGGTGTGGAGCCAGCTGTCATCACATGATCAAGCCCAACTGCTGTTGCGCCAAATGCAGGAACAGGTATTATTACTGGCAGAAGAGCTACTGCGATTGCATCCGGTGATGGAGGTGGATGAGAACTGGCTGCGCCGTGGTCAGCGCGGCATGCACCGATTGTTTGATTCGCTGAATCATTCCCAGGTCGGACTCTTTGCTAGCGGAATATGGCGCCATTCCGAATTAAAAAAGGCGGGGATTGCCGAGGATACGGCATGGCACCTGACCGCTTGGCCACTGCTGGCACGCAGCGCGGTAGCAGCACATCTCGCCGGTGACGGCTGGGCACTATCCCGCCTGCTCGAGGCGAACCATGCGGTGCTGCTATTGCTGCCAATGTTGCAGCTAGAGGCACCGCTGCGCTCGATGGCATGGTCAGATGGTGCCGCCCATCAATTGCGTCGAGAGTGGCTGCAAAATCTCTCTGCAATGCGCTGCCATGCAGTGCTGTCTCTGCTACGGCTGGGACGCAGCGAATACGAGGCGCTAGGGCGGGCGTTGTGGCATCGGCATCCACTATGGGATGCCGCACTCAATGAAACACACTTTAGTTCCGTCGATGATAATAATGACAAATTACAGTTGTTGCTAGCACTATCGCGCTTGCAAGGACTGGTGGAGCAGACATGAGTAGATCAGTAATCGCGCGCTTAAATAGTGCGGCACTCGCACACAATTATCAGCTATTGCAGCAATTGGCGGGGGAGGCCTCGCTAATGGCGGTAGTCAAAGCCAATGCCTATGGCCATGGTCTTGAAGGAGCAGCCACCCGGCTATGGGATGCTGGCTGCCGTCAGATGGCCGTTACAGATGCCGAGGAGGGGGTAACACTGCGCGAACTGTTGCGTGCGCATGATCCGGCATCGGAAGCGGAGTGTGAAATTGCACTGCTATCGGGGTTATTTGATGATGCCGATGCAGCATTGATCTGCACGCACCGCCTCACGCCCGTCATTCACGACAAAGAGGAGGTCGCGCGTCTGCTCCGTGCCCGCTTCGCGGGTCGCTTGTGGGTAAAGATGGATACCGGCATGCACCGTCTAGGTGCAGAAGCGGCGCGCCAACTGCTTGATCGTTGCTATCGCCGCCGCTGGCCAGTGATCGGACTCATGTCTCACCTCGCTTGTGCCGACGATGCGGAACACCCGCTCAATGCACAGCAAGTTGAACGGATGCGCAGCTTTCTCAATCTACTGGGACCGATAAAGGGGTCGCTGCTCAACAGTGCAGGCCTGATTACCATGCCGAATTGTGCCCTTGATGTGGTACGCCCCGGCATCGCACTCTATGGCGCCGAACCGGTGGCAGATAAACCGGTCGGACTACAACCAGTAATGCAGCTAGAGGCTAAGGTCATGCAGGTGCGCAAGGTCGCGCCCGGTGAAGGGATCTCCTATGGCGCTGAGTTTGTAGCAGATCGTCCGATGCGCGTAGCGGTGGTATGTGCCGGCTATGGCGATGGTGTGCCACGCCTGCTCGGTGCACGCGGTGGCGAGGTAATGATTGCAGATGAACGGATGCCGATCGTTGGTCGCATCTGCATGGATTACACCATGGTCGATATCACCGGCCACACCGTGCGCGCCGGCGATACGGTGCAGTTCTGGGGAGCCGACCTGCTGGCTACCGAGGTAGCAACGCGTTGCGAAACCATCAGCTATGAGCTCTTTACCGGTGTTAGTGAACGGGTCAAACGCCACTGGGAATAACGCGCATCATGCAAAGCGTAACTACTCAGCTCACTCCCGGTTTTCCTGATAGCGGCGTTGAAAAATGCTCATTTACAGTAGTAAACTCCGCTTTTTCGCCCTGCTATCAGAAAAACCGGAAGCAATCTGAGCAGTTACTGCGAATCCTATGATGAACCGTAGCGACCTCCGTTGTAGATGACGCCTTGGCTACTGGCATACCGCTGTAGCATCGCCACGGCCTGCTCGCGGCAGCAATCGGTGGTAACCGCAATGCCGCGCTGCGCCAATGCGTCGATCCAATCCGCTGGTTTTTCCCCCTCATCAAAACCGATGGCGATAGCATCAGCGGCAGCGGCGCCACACACTAAGCGCCCAACCCCAGACCAAGGCAGCGCACCGTAACACATCGCACAAGGCTCACTACTGGAGTATAGCATGCAATTCGGATGCGCACTGGCGGCAAGATTAAAGCTATCTTCCCCCTGCTGCGCCAACCCCATCGCCACCATCTCAGCATGCGCCAATGCGCAGTGGCTCGCCTCGACTACATTGACCCCGACCGACACCAGCGCGCCACTGTTGCCATCAACAATTGCCGCAGCAAACGGCCCGCCGCTGCCACGCGCAACCTGCTCCTGTGCCAGATCAATCACCCAGCGCATCCGCGTTTGATCCACTGAGAGCCGATCTGTCGCAGCCTGCGGAAGGGGATGTGCCACCACCCAGTCCCCCACCCATGCCGGAAGTTCAAGTATTATGCGACGAATGGGCAGCACCATTCGCGCCTACGCCAGCCCCAGTTTCTTGCGAATCGCATCCATGTGGTTGGAGGCCTCTTCCATCGCCTCATCAGAATCAGTGTCACGATCAACAAAGCGCAGTGCCGTGGCATCGATCTCTTTCAAGAAACGCGATGGGGTCAGGCTCTCACCACCCACCCGACGCCGCTGTCCGGCACAGCTCAAAGTGAGACGGTGACGGGCGCGGGTGATTGCCACATAGAGCAGACGCCGCTCCTCCTCCAGCCGTTGCTCGGCGACCGCGTTCTTGTGCGGGAAGGAGCCCTCTTCCATGCCGATCATATAGACATGGTTAAACTCCAACCCTTTGGCAGCATGCACCGTCATCAGCCGCACCTGCTTCTCGGCATTATCTTGGCGTGAATCGGCAATCAGCATCAGCCGCTGCAAGAAATCGGTTAAGCCACCGCCAGACTCGACATGGCGCAGCCACCAAGCACGCAACTCCGCCACATTGCCCAGTCGCCGTTGTAACACCTCCTCATCCTTGGCCTCATCCTCAATCATGCGCCGAATCCCGCTGGTTTCGAGCAGGGAGTCGAAGGCGTCATCCGCATTGCCATGGATAAATTCATGCTCCAAGCCAACCAAAATCTCGCCAAACTCCATCAAGGAAGTCGATGAGCGATGGGTCAAGGTCTCATCGAGTGCCGCCTCAAGTAACGATTGGCGATGCTCCTGGGCATGGGTTCCCAATTGGGACAGCGCCACCTCGCCAATGCCGCGCCGGGGCTTGGAGATCGCACGCATGAAAGCCAGGTCATCATCAAAATTAGAGGCCAACCGCATCCAGGCCAGCACATCACGAATCTCGCTGCGATCAAAAAAGGAGAGCCCACCGCTGACATGATAAGGGATCTCCTGTTCACGCAAAGCGAGCTCAATCGCACGCGACTGGTGCGAGGCGCGGTAGAGGATACAAAAGTTATCCCACTCCTCATGGCTGGATGCATGCTGAGCGCGAATATCTGCAGCGATCCGTTCAGCCTCATCTTCGCTGGTAGCACACTCCCAGATCCGCGCCGGCTTTCCCGGTCCCAAGGTCGAGCGCAGCGTTTTCCCCAGCCGCTCACTATTGTGGGCGATCAGACTGTTGGCGGCATGCAGAATGGCACCGGTGGAGCGGTAGTTCTCCTCTAATCGCACCACGGTCAGCTTGGGATAATCGCTTTCAAGCTGGAACAGGTTGCGCACCTCCGCCCCGCGCCAGCCATAAATCGACTGATCGTCATCGCCCACCACCGTCAGATTGGCATTACCCGGTGCCAATAGCCGCACCAAATCATACTGCATCCGGCTGCTATCCTGATACTCATCCACCAGCAGATAGCGCGCCCGCAGGCACCACAATGCCCGCACCTCCGCATGCTGCTGCAACAAGCGCAACGGCAAACCAATCAGGTCATCAAAATCAACCGCATTCATCTTCTGCAATAGCCCATCGTAACGCTGTCGAATCGTGCCTAGTGCAGGATCTACCATCTTGAGCATGCCGTTTTTGTATTGCGACAACCGTGGCATCACCCCATCAAGCTGCTGCCTGTCGGATGGCAAGCCCATCTCCTGCAACACGCTTCGTACCGCCGCCCGCTGCTCGGCCACCCCGAACACCGACAGGTTATCGCGCCGCTCCAGCAGTTCGGCATGGTGGCGCACCATCGCTAACCCAAGCGCGTGAAAGGTCTGAATTCTCAGCTTTTTAGCGCGTTTCCCCAACCGTGCAGTGAGCCGCTTGCGCATCTCAGTAGCCGACTTATTGGTGAAAGTAACCGCCGTAATCTCGTCATGCGCTACCTCGCGCTCCACCAACGCCGCCACCCGCTCCGTAATCACCCGCGTCTTGCCCGAGCCCGCTCCCGCCAATACCAACAACGGGCCACCACGGTGAAACACCGCCTGATATTGCGCCTTATTTAACGGCATTGCTTATCCTGGAAAGGAACTACTCAGCTTGCTATCAGAAAAACCAGAAGCAATCTGAGCCGTTACGGTCATTTTCGGATAAGGTGCCGAGTAGTTGCCTTGGAAAATGGCTGATCTATCCACAAAGACTCAAGCGGAATGCGCCTGAATCAGTACTGCAGCTTGGGCGGCAATACCCTCGTTGCGACCACAGAAACCCAGATGTTCGGTGGTGGTCGCCTTGATATTGACCTGACTGCCACCAACCGCCATCACCTCAGCCAGCCGTTGCTGCATCGCGCCAATATAGGGTGCCAGCTTAGGCTGTTGGGCAATGATGGTGGCATCGAGATTGCTCAGCTCCCAACCCCGTTCGCGCAACAGTCCCATCACATGGGCGAGCAGCTTGGTGCTATCAATTCCCGCATAGGCGGAGTCACTATCCGGAAAATGGTGGCCGATATCGCCCAAGCCCGCTGCGCCCAGTAGGGCATCACAAATGGCATGAATCAGCACATCGGCATCGGAGTGACCCGCCAGTCCCAAATCGTGCGGCACCTTCACCCCACCCAGTATCAGCTTACGGTGCGCAACAAACGCATGAACATCAAAGCCCTGACCGATACGGATCACCATAGAATCGCGGCCTTTATCGATGGCCTATATCGAAAACATTTCACCACGGAGGAGGTGCATTTAACAGCAGAAATTTCGTCTTTGACGAAATCTCCATGCTTAATTGGCACACGAAACACGATTTCGTCCAGCCTCTTTGGCTCGGTATAGTCCCTGATCGCTGCGCGCGATAGCCTCCTTCAGGGGCTGCGCCACATCCACCTCGGCCAAACCGATGCTAATGGTGATTCCCAACTCCACTTGCGGCACCACCATCGCATCGACCGCCTGGCGAATACGCTCCGCAATCATTATCGCCTCCATGCTGTCGGTCTCCGGCAACAGGCAGAGAAACTCCTCACCCCCCCAGCGACTGAAAACATCCACATCCCGCATCCCCTTGCGCAACACCGTCGCCAACGCGCATAGCGCCACATCCCCAGCAGCATGGCCATAGCGATCATTCACCTGTTTGAAATAGTCGATATCCAACATCAACAGCGTCATGGCGCTCTTGGTGCGTTTTGCCCGCCGCAACTCCCGATCCGCCCGCAGACGAAAACAGCGCCGGTTCATCAAGCCCGTCAATGGATCGGTATGCGCCTGCTGTTGCAAGGCCTCCTCGATCTGCACATGCTGACTGATGTCGATAAAACTGGCGACATACAACGAAAGGGCGGCGCCTTGAATCGCGTTAAGCGCCATATCCAGCGCCAGCGCCTTACCATGGCGGTCATGCCCAGTCACCTGCCGCACCATCCTGCTTGATGCCTGTGGCCGTGCATCCTTACCCATCACCCGCAGATCATCCATGGTGAAGCCTTTAATCAACTGCGCCAGATAGAGCCCCTCCATGCTGCGCTGCGCATAACCAAACAACAACTCAGCACCACGATTGGCCTGTACGATCCGCCCATGTGCATCAAGCTCAATCAGCCCTTCACGCGCACAATCAAACAACAGCTCGGCACGCAGCCTCCGCTCGTGCAATTGACGCACCATCTGATGCTGCTTGACCGCATAACGCATCGCTCGCGCCAACAGATGCGGCGTCAGCTCAGCCTTGATTAGAAAATCGGTCACCCCGCTATCGACATCACTGCAATACTCATCAATCGCTTCCAGATCATCGGTGCCAGTTAACATAATCACTGGTGGCATCCCCGTCTGCTGGCGGGCAAACTGGCGATGCGCCCACGCCAACCCGGTCTTACCCTCGCTCAGGTAATAATCGACCAGACAGACATCCGCCTTCACCCGCTCCAGACAGCGATCCGCCTCTCCGGGTGTGGCACAGCCATGGATCTCCACCGCATCGCCAAATGCCTGTTGCACCAGATCCTCCAACAGCAGCGTATCGTGCTCACTGTCATCCAGCACCAAAATATGGTTGGGTTGATTCATCTAATCCTCAGCACGATAATAGCTTGTTGGCAGGACAACAATGGAAAGCCAGTAGGTGGTAATCTCGCGTACTACCCGCACCAAATCATCGAAGCCCACCGGCTTGACCACATACGAGTTGGCACCAAGGTCGTAACCCTGCAATAGATCACGATCTGCCTCCGAGGTGGTCAGAAGCACCACCGGAATGCGCCGCAACTGGGCATCGGCGCGAATCTCCACCAGTGCCTGGCGGCCATCCATCCGTGGCATGTTAAGGTCAAGCAAAACCAGCCCCGGCAATGGCTCATTCATCAGGTGCGCAAACCGCCCTTGCCGCCGCAGATAGGCCAGCAACTCCTCGCCATTGCCAACAAAGTCAAGCCGATTTTCCAGCCGCACCTCTTCAAAAGCGTCGGCCACCAATAGCTGATCGTCATGGTCGTCATCGGCCATCACAATGGTGACGCTGTTGGGTCTCGGCTGCGTCATCTGATCGCGGTTCTTTAAGGCAAAATGGATGGATCGCCGGAGATTGCTGGCATCATGAAAATCTTTGCTCAGAAAGTAGCAGACGCCAGGGGTCTCCGCCGCTTCCGCTTCGATCTGCGCCACATCATCCATCCCAGTCAACACAATCACCGGCGGCATGGTGCCGTCATAATTTTGGTGGCACGAGCGCACCCAGTCGGTTCCCGTTACCGCCGTACCAAGGTAATAGTCGACCAGATAAAGATCATACCTCGATGCCGCAGCCAGCTTGGTTGCCTCGCCATCATTGGCCGCAACATCCACCCGCACCCCGTCACCAAAATGCTGCTGCAACTGATCCACAATCAGCTCCGCATCCGCTGCCGTATCCTCCAGCAGTAGAACCCGTTGCAACTGCACCGCTTTCATCTCACATCACTGGGTCGACGCACAATCTGAAACCAGTAATCGGTCACCTTGTGAATAATATCCACTAGTTTATCAAAGGTAACCGGTTTCACGATAAAGGAGTTGGCACCCAGATCGTAGCTGCGCAGAATATCCTCCTCCGCCTGCGAGGTGGTGAGAATCACCACCGGGATACTGCGTAGCTTGAGATCGTCCTTGATTTCGCGCAGCGCCTGGCGGCCATCTTTCTTCGGCATATTGAGATCAAGCAGAATCAGCCCTGGCTGCGGTGATCCCGCCAATTCACTATAGGCGCCACGCTGGTGGAGATAATCCATCAACTGCTCGCCATCTTCGACAAAGGCGAAGGTGTTCTCCAGATTCACCTCCTCGAAGGCATCCTCAACCAGCATGCGGTCATCTGGATCATCGTCCGCCATCAATATGGTAATGGGCTCAAGATTGGTCGTCATCGCTACTCCTCCTCAGTTAAATGGTGCATCCGTAGTGAAAAATGGATGGTGGTGCCTTCGCCAGGCGCGCTGGTGGCAGAGATCATGCCGCCATGGCGTTCAACAATGCGCCGACAGACCGACAAGCCAATGCCGGAGCCTGCATACTCGCCGCGCCCATGTAAACGCTTGAATGCCTCGAAAATTTGCTCGGCATACTTAGACTCGAAGCCAATCCCATTATCGCGGCAGGTCAGATGTAGCAACGGATCCCCCCTAGGGGTAGTCGATTGTGATTCGATAGCAATCTCCACCACTGGGGTCAGATCTTTCTGTCGATATTTCAGTGCATTCCCGATCAAGTTCTGCAACAATTGTTCAAGCTGGATGGCATCGCCATCAATGGTGGGCAAGCCTTCCACTCGCAACTTGGCACCGGTCTCACTAATCAACAACTCTAGGCTAGATTGAACACGCTGCACCACCCGATTGAGATCCACTGGCGTAAACGGACGGGCTGCCGAGTGAATGCGAGAAAAGGTGAGCAGATCCTCAATCAACATCTGCATGCGTTCGGCCGCCCCAATCATGCGCTGCAGAAAATCGAGCGAGCGCCCCTCCAACTGGGTGCGCTGCTGCAAGCGATCACCGAAGGAGCGGATCTTGCGTAGCGGCTCCTGCAGGTCATGGGAGGCGATATAGGCAAAGCGCTCCAACTCCTCGTTGGAACGCGTCAACTCCTGCTCGCGCCGCTCCAATAGCTGTTGCGATTGCAGACGGACAATGGCAGTGGATACCACATCCGCCACCCGCCCCAGATAAGACTCCTGTTGCGCCACCCACGCCGCATCGGGCACCACAAACAGTAACTCGCCCAACCGCTCACCCTGCCGATGCAGTGCCACCATGCAGTAACCATGATCGGCCTGCGGCAACCATTGTATCGGTGCGACCGCATCCGCTAGCGGAATTATCCCCGCCCCATCGATGGTTGCCGCCGCCAGGTAGAGTTGCCCATCGGCGCGCCGCAACTGCACCTTCGCTGGAGGGTTCGTACCAAGCCAACGGCTCGCACCCAGCAACCGTACCAGCAAAGCGTCGCAGAGCTGTTCCAAGGTTTCACTATTTAATCCAGATGCCGCCACCTCTGCCAGCAACTGCTCTTCGTGTTGATGCCGAATGGTTTGTGCCGATACCCGATTAAACAACGCAGTCATCTCCACCATCTCATCGCGACCGGATAATGCAGGTAGCTCGGCCACCTCACCTCGTTGCAGATGCTCCACCACCCGGTGCATCGCCAGCAACCCCGCTCTGGTGGCGACAAAAAAGCAGAACATCAAATAAAAAAGCACCGCAGGCGGCAGCAACACCAGCAGCCACAACAGATGGCTACGAAGCTCCAATGCCGCAGCATGCCGCGCAAGCAGACGATGGAGGCTGTCGTTGCTATGATGAAATAGTTGGTAGACGATGGTGATGACCGCAGTGCCACGATCAAAATAGTTGACCGGATCCAACGACAGTGTTGTTTGACTACCCGTTTCCCGCCTGATCCAAGAGAGATAATTGGCCACCGCCTGCTGCAGTTGCGCCTCTTGCGGCGCAAATTGCTGCTTTAAGGGGTGATCCATCGCAAAGGCGTAACTCCAGTGTTGCTCAGTCTCGCTCGCATAGCCCGCCACCGCCTGCATCAACAGCGAGAGATGCTGCTGTTCATCGTGAGAGACCCGATGGTTAGCCACCAGCCCAGCACCTGAACCACGCAGCTGCCCCAAGGCCTCAATCAACTGCGGCAAAATATGAAAATTGAGCTCGATCAGATGACGATGGGCGAGATCACTATT
Source organism: Mariprofundales bacterium (assembly GCA_030950645.1). Classification (GTDB taxonomy): domain Bacteria; phylum Pseudomonadota; class Zetaproteobacteria; order Mariprofundales; family J009; genus JAUZRF01. The sequence continues at coordinate 8,619 of JAUZRF010000005.1, read as the reverse complement.
GGTATAGAGGGCACTGCCCACCGACAGGTCATAGAGCAGTCTAAGATAGTCGCGAATGACCCCAGTGTGCAGACGCCAACTCTGCGCTGCTGACATCTGCTGCGCCCCACCCTGCAAGGTGAGCCAACGGGCGCGAAGCTGATGCCACTTGGCCTGTAACGCTAGCGTATTGCCCCACTCGGTGTCCCAATCCGTGTCCCAATCTGCACTACTCTTATCCACACGAGCCAATGCCGCTTGGAGCGCTGGCTCCATCGCCTCAAGCTTGGCGGCAAAATGGTGATCGCCACCGAGCAGGCCGTTGATCATGCCGCGATGTTGCGGAATCAACTCCAACAGAGGGGTGATCGCCGCAGCATCGCTCAACCCCGCCCGCTGCCTAGCCAGAGACGCCAAATCTCGTTGCATGTCGCTCAGCAGCAGGTAGCTGGTGTAGCTCAACGGCAGCGCAAACAGCAGTGCCACCAGCAAAAACTTCTCGGCAAAGCGCAGCCGCTGCATCAGTGCCATTCCGGGTGTGAGCAGGCGCATCATGGGCGACGCTCCGGCAGTCGCGGCAGGCAGACCCGCACCGTAGTTCCCGCACCGGCTTCGGATTCCAGCTCCACGCTACCCCCCAGCAATCGCACCGCACGGGCCACCAGCGCCAGACCTGTTCCTGCGCCGGGATATTGGTCACGACCATGCAGGCGCACAAAGAGGTCGAATATCTGCTGGTGGTACTCCGGCGCAATGCCAATCCCGTGATCGGTGACGGTTAGAATCAGCTGCTCGCCCTGCTGCCAATCTACCGCCACCTGCGGTACCACACCCGGTACGACAAAACGGAGACCATTTGCAACCAATGCTTGCACGATCTGTTGCAACAGTGTGCTATCGCTAGGCCACTCCAGCGACTCCTCAGCCTGCCACTGCAACTGTGCCGCATTCACCTCGGCGTCAAAGTGGGAAACCAGTAGCCGGTGGGTGAGATGGGCAATCGCCACCGAGGTGCGCTGCAATGCGTGGCTAGCTACACGGGCATAGCTATGCAAGCCAGCAACCACCTGCTCCATGTGTTCGGTCGCCGCCACCATGCGGGCAAGGTAGGCCGCCCCCTTGGCACTAAGATTGGCCGCCTCACGACGATTGAGAATATCGGCAAAGCCATGCACCGCCCGTAGCGGCGCATTGAGATCGTGGCAGGCACGGCGCATCTGCAGGTGAAGATCGTCCATCTCAGGACGGTGGAGATCAATCGGAATTCGCATCGCTACTCCTTACTCGTCCGTGTGGTGGCGAAGTGCTGCACCAATTGCGCCATCGCGGACGCTGGATCGCATTGCTGCTGACTACCCTCGCCCATGTTGCGCACCGTCCATGTTCCTTGCGCCACCTCATCTTCACCCAGGATGATGGTGAAGCGGGCGCCACAACGATCCGCCTGCTTAAACTGTCGTTTGCCGCCACCGCCGCCGCAGTGAATGGTGCGCAGACCCGCTGCCCGCAACTGCTCCGCCGCCCGCAACGATGGGATCAGCGCGCCCTCACCCAGCGCCACCACCGCCACCTCAGCGCGTGTCGCAGGCGGATCAGACAGCAGCAGTCCGATCCGTTCCAAGCCAAGCGCAAATCCAATCGCCGGGGTGGCAGCACCCCCTAACTCCTGCACCAGACCGTCATAACGGCCACCAGCAATTACCGTGCCCTGGGCACCGAGCTGGTCGGTCACAATCTCAAACGCAGTACGATTGTAGTAGTCCAGCCCCCGCACAATGCGGGGATTGATAGTAACAGGAATATCCAACCCGCGCTGAATCGCGCCAAAATGGGTGTCGCAATCACCACAAAGGTGGTGCAGCATCTCCGGAGCATCGGTCAGCGCCTGCTGACAGCTGGCCACTTTACAATCCAGCACCCGCATGGGATTGGTGGCCATGCGATCACGGCAGGTGGCACACAAATCCCCCTCGCACTGCTGTAAAAAAGCAACCAGCGCATCGCGATAACCGGGACGACAGCTCGGACAACCGAGCGAATTAAGCTCCAAGCGCACCTGTTGAATGCCCAATTCCGCAACCAGTGACCACGCCATCGTTAACATCTCAATATCAGCCACCGGCCCTGCGGCACCAAAGCGTTCAACGCCAATCTGCTGAAACTGGCGCAAACGCCCCTTCTGCGGCCGTTCGCGACGAAACATCGGCCCGACATAAAACCAGCGTTGTTCGCCAGCACGCCCCAGCCCACCCTGAATAAAGGCGCGCACCGCGCCTGCGGTACCTTCAGGACGCAGGCAGAGGTCATCGCCACCACGGTCAACAAAACGATACATCTCTTTGGCGACGATATCGGTAGCCTCACCCACCGAGCGAGTAAAGAGCGCGGTCTGCTCAAGGATCGGCAGCCGTACCTCATCAAAGCTGTGGCTGTGGAAGATGGTGCGGGCAACCCGTTCCACCTGCTGCCAACGCGCGACGACAGCTGGCAATCCATCGTGCACACCACGAATAGTCTGAAACTTCACAAAAACTCCTTTACTTTTACCCCTTCCCCCCTCCTAGGGAGAAGGCCGAGATGGGGGTGCACGCTACGAAGCATTAATCTTTCAACCTCCAGCCTATGTGCCATAGTCTCCAGCAGGCAACGGTGGTGATGAGGGTCGCAGTCAGCACAAAGCCGACCGCGCTGGCGGGGTGGGTGTCACCAACGCCGATCAGACCAAAACGAAAACCATCCACCAGATAGAAAAATGGATTGAAACTATTCACCTGCTGCCACAACGGCGGCAGCTGTTGCACCGAATAGAAAACACCGGAGAGAAAGGTGAGCGGCATAATAATAAAATTGGTCACGGTGGCCATGTCATCGAATTTTTGCGCCCACATGCCTGCAATCACCCCTAGCCCACCCATGATCAGCGAGGCACAAATGGCAAAGAGTAGCGCCATGCCAAGATGGGGCATGGGGAGATCAACAAAGGGAGAGAGTACTAGCAGAAAGACACTCGCCACCACCAATGCCCGCATCACCGCAGCCAGCAAAAATGCACCAATCACCTCAACGGCAGAGAGCGGTGCCATCAGCAGATGAGCGTGGACATTCATGATCTTACCGGCAATCAAAGAGCTGGAGGTGTTGGCAAAGGCATTCTGCATCATCGCCATCATCGCCAAGCCCGGTACCAGAAAGGTGAAATAGCTCACCTCCAAACCCGGCACACTTCGATTGCCCATCGCATAACGAAACACGATCAAATAGAGCATGGCAGTGAGTGCTGGGGCAACGATGGTCTGCATCTTGACCTTGAAAAAACGCCGGGTCTCCCGGCCAAATAGCGTCCACGCGCCGCGCAAATTCATCGAGCAGCTCGGATCTGCATCACTTTATGCGCCGTGACGGCTCTTGTAGTGGTTGATCAGGCCATTGGTCGAGCCATCGTGGCTGGTGATAGCCCCTGCATGCAGCAGCTCTGGTTGAATCTCCCGCGCCAACTGCTTGCCCAGCTCTACCCCCCACTGGTCGTAGCTATTGATATCCCAAATCCAGCCCTGAACGAAGATTTTATGTTCATAGAGTGCCACCAGCATCCCCAAGGTGTAGGGATCCAGCCGATCCACCATCAGCGAATTGGTGGGGCGGTTGCCGGGGAAGGTCTTGTGCGCCACCAACGCCTCCGCCTGCGCCGCTGACAAATCCTCCATCTCGGCACGCACCTCCGCACCAGTTTTGCCGCGCATCAACGCCTCGGTCTGGGCGAAGAAGTTGGAAAGCAGAATCGCGTGGTGATCACCAATCGGATTGAGGGTCTCAATCGGAGCAATGAAATCCGCTGGAATCATCTGGGTTCCTTGGTGAATCAGCTGATAGAAGGCGTGCTGGCCGTTGGTGCCAGGCTCGCCCCAAATGATCGGTCCGGTAGCGTAATCCACCGGCTTACCCGCACGCGTCACCTGCTTGCCATTGCTCTCCATATCGGCCTGTTGCAGATAAGCAGAAAAACGGTGAAGATACTGATCATACGGCAGAATAGCATGGCTGGCAGCATCAAAAAAGTTACGATACCAGACCCCCAGCAGGCCGAGAATCACCGGAGCATTGCGTTCAAGTGGCGCATCACGAAAATGGCAGTCCATGGCATGGGCGCCAGCCAACATCTCCTCAAAGCGATCCATCCCCACCGAGAGCGCAATCGAAAGCCCCACCGCACTCCACATCGAATAGCGACCCCCCACCCAGTCCCAAAAACCGAACATATGGTCACGATTAATGCCGAAATGGGCCACCGCCGCCGCATTGGTCGATACCGCGACAAAATGGTTGGCCACCGCTTTCTTGCCGCCGCCACGGGTAAGGAACCAGTTGCGCGCGGTATGGGCATTGGTCATGGTCTCCTGGGTGGTAAAAGTCTTGGAAACCACCACAAACAGCGTGGTTTCACGGTGCAGCTTTTTCAGCGTCTCCACCATCTGAGTACCATCGATATTGGAGACAAAATGGGTCTGAATGCCATCATGCGCAAACGGCTTGAGCGCCTCGGTGGCCATCACCGGGCCTAAATCTGAGCCACCAATGCCGATATTGACCACATCCGTGATCTTCTTGCCAGTAGAGCCGCGCCAATCACCGCGATGCACCGCCTCAACAAAATGGCGCATCTGGTCGAGCACCCGATTCACCTCCGGCATGACATCCTTGCCATCGACCAATACCGGGTCGTTGGAGCGATTCCGCAGTGCCGTGTGCAGCACCGCGCGATCCTCGGTGCAGTTGATGTGTTCGCCGTTGAAGAGCCGTCCAATCGCTTGCGGGAGGTCGCGCGCCTGTGCCAGGCGGATCAACAGCGGCATGGTCTCTTTGGTAATGATATTTTTGGAGTAGTCGAGCAGCAGCCCCTCCACCTGAAGGGAGAAGCGATCAAAGCGGTCAGGCTCGGCTGCAAACATGTCGCGCATATGGGCATCGGCCAGATGTTGACGATGGCGAATTAACGCCTGCCATTCGGGGAGTTGGGTCAGGGTAGTCATGCGTTCTCCTTGGATTCGTTGTGCACCGCCCTAGCCTAGCTCGGTCAGGATAAAAATCATGGGCGCGTTGATGATCACCGCTCCCACTGTCGGAGATGCACCATGAAACCATACCATATTTTGTTCGCAGCGTCCGAGGTGACACCATTGGCCAAAACCGGAGGTCTCGCCGATGTGGTCGGCGCGCTGCCGCTGGCACTGGCCGATCGTGGCCATCGCGTGCAAGTTATCATGCCGTTTTATCGGCCGTTTATCGAACGCTTTGTCGCCAAAACCGGCATCAGCCCCGAGCCGACTGGCCGCACCGTTCACCTGTGGATCGATGGCCACGAGCGCTGGTGTCCGCTGCACCGACTGACACTGGCCGGGGTCGAGGTGATCCTGGTTGAGCAGGATGATCTCTATGGTCGTGACCAGCTCTACGGCTCGCCGGATGGGGATTATGTGGACAATCTGCTGCGCTTCGTGCTGTTTGACCGCGTCGTTCTGGAGCTGGCCGCCACAACCGAAACCCCATTTGACATCATCCACTGCCACGACTGGCAAACCGGCTTGATCCCGCTGTTGCTCAACCATCAGTATCGCCACCTGCCCGCACTAGCAGGCACGCGCACCGTATTCACTATCCACAACCTGGCGTATCAAGGGGTCTTCAGCGCCGATGGGGTCTATCGCATGGGACTACCCACCAGCGATTACCACACCGATGGCTATGAATTTTATCATCAAATAAACTGCCTAAAGGCCGGTGTGGTTGCATCCGATGCCGTGACCACGGTGAGCCCAACCTATGCCAAAGAGATTCTCACCACCGAGTATGGCTGCCATCTTGAGGGCTTTCTGGCCAACATATCAGACAAGCTCTCCGGCATCGTCAATGGACTGGATGTGGACGATTGGAATCCGGCAACCGATCCCCATATCTCATCGAAATTCGCTTCAGGTAAGGTGGCGGGCAAGGCGCGCTGCAAGCGGCAGTTGCAGAAGTTATGCCGACTCACCGAGGACAATGATGCGCCGCTCTTGGTAACCATTTCACGACTAGCTGACCAGAAGGGGATTGATCTCCTAGTGGCAGCCGCCCCTACCTGGCTAGAGGCGGGGGCACAAATGGTAGTGCTCGGCTCCGGCGATACTGGCTTAGAGGCAGCACTCCTCGCCTTGGCCGCAGCCTATCCACAACAGTGCGCCTTCCATCAGGGGTTCAACGAGCCGCTGGCACGCAAAATCTACGCCGGAGCCGATTTTTTCATGATGCCGTCGCGCTTCGAGCCTTGCGGTTTGGGTCAGTTGATGGCGATGCGCTATGGTACCATTCCGGTGGTGCGCGCCACCGGCGGCCTTCGCGATACCGTGATCGATATGGCAACCAATCCCGCCTATGGCACTGGGTTTCATTTTGCCAATGCCACGGTGGAGGCGCTCATCGAGGCGGGGCAACAAGCGATCGACTTCCGCACTCAGCATCCTGACCGCTTTGCACTGATGGTGGGTCGGGCATTGGGCCGTGACTCGTCATGGATCCCCTCGGCCATCGCCTATGAAACGCTCTACCGCGATCTGTTGCAGCCACCTTCTCTACCTCCTGCTTCCGCCGCTGCGGTATGACCACCAATGCGCCCGTGGTCGCGATGGATATCGGCGGCACCCACATCCGGGCGGCGCTGGTTGCTGCTGACGGCACCATCCTGGATCAACACCGTCAGCGCGCGGAGTTGTCACACCTGACCGGCAATGTCGCTGCCGCAGTCATGGATGCGCTGACCGCAGCCGCAGCCCCTTTGCTACCACTAGCGAAAGCGGTGGGGATCGGCTTTCCAGGTTTTATCTCCGATGGCGTAGTGGCCGGCGCGCCCAATATTCCACAAATGGAGGGAGTGGCGCTGCAAGCACTACTCTGCCAACGCATGCAACGGCCGGTGCGACTGGATAACGACGCCGCCTGTGCCGCCTTGGGCGAGTGGCGTTTTGGAGCTGGTCGGGGTGCGGCAAGCCTGCTACACCTCACTTTGGGCACCGGGATTGGCGGCGGCTTGGTTCATGATGGGCGCATCTTTGGCGGCGATTGCGGCATGGCGTTCGAGTTTGGTCACCTTCGCATCAATAGCGCCACCGATGCGCGCCGCTGTGGCTGCGGCAATCGCGGCTGTGTTGAGACCTATGCCTCGGCAACGGCCGTCGGCACCCGCTACAGCGAAGCCGCAGGGGGAGAGGCGCGTGATGCCGCCGAGGTAAACAGGCTAGCACAGCAAGGCGATGTGCTGGCGCAGCAGGTGTGGCACCAGGCAGGATCAGCATTAGGCGTCGCCATCGCCCAGGCGATTAAACTGTTGGATGTGCGCACCGTGACCATCAGTGGCGGCATGATTGCTGCCTGGCACCAGTTTCAACCGGCCATGATGGCCGCGATTGATACCCATGTCATTGCCCCGCAGCGCGGCAGGATTCAGGTGCTACCCTCCACCCTAGAGGATTGCGCCGGACTGTTGGGCGCGGCAGCCTTAGTGATGAAGCTTCCTTGATATCCGTTGTAAGATACTAATAAAAAGCAACTATTCAGCTCACTTCTGAGCAGTTACAAAAAACCAAGAGGAGACCTAGATGAACCCACCAAAAGTAAAACATGATCCAATCAATGCCGCGATCCGTGAAGAACGCATCGATGAAGCCAATCGGTTGTTGAAGCAAGGCGAGACGGCTGATTTTTCGGGCACGGATTTTCGCACGCTCAAGTTACGCGGATTGGATGTTGATGGTCACGATTTTTCCCACAGCTATTTCCGTCAGGCCGATCTGCGCGGTCTTGATCTAACGAGCTGTAACCTAGAGGGGATCAGCCTCCATCTGGCACTGATACACGGCACCTATTTCCCTGATAATATTGACGCATCAGAGATCATGATGTCCGTAAAATACGGCACGCGCATTCGGGTACGCCATTAACAAAAAGTAGAAAAGAGAACGGTATACTAATCTGAAGTTTCACCGTTTTTGCATAAGCAGCGTATAAGAGAAAGTAACTGCTCAGATTGCTTCCGGTTTTCCTGACAGCAAGGCGAAAAAGCGGAGTTTACTACTGTAAATGCTCATTTTTCAACGCCGCTATCAGGAAAACCGGGAGTGAGCTGAGTAGTTACAAAAGAAATGAAGTAACTACTCAGCACCCTACCAAAAAATGGCTGTAACTGCTCAGATTGCTTCCGGTTTTTCTGATAGCAAGGCGAAAAAGCGGAGTTTACTACTGTAAATGAGCATTTTTCAACGCCGCTATCAGGAAAACCGGAAGCAATCTGAGTAGTTACAAGAGAAATGAATTAAAATGGTGTATGCTCCATAGTAAGCAAACGCCATGTTAAATACCTCTTTTGTTAACAATGTTCACTTTCTGGCTTTTCAAAACGGTGAAACATCAGAGAAATAAGTATACTGTCCCCTTTTTAGGAGATTTCACGATGCGTAAAAAACTGCCGATTGGTATTCAAACCTTTAGCAACCTGATTCGTGAGGGGTATTGCTATGTTGATAAGACGGCGCTGATCGCGCGTCTGGTTGAGGAGGGGAAATACTACTTCCTCTCACGGCCGCGCCGGTTTGGGAAATCGCTGTTGGTTAG
>JAUZRF010000049.1 GCA_030950645.1 Mariprofundales bacterium | reverse complement strand
TTGGTTTACGCGCTGGATTTTTGTTTGGTTTCAAGGCGAAAAAGCGGCATATAGCACTGCTATATAAGGCTTTTTACAACGAAGAAAGCAAGCAAAAAGACAAGTGAAAACCGATGAGTTATTTATTTACGGTGCCTAAGCGTTCAAGATTACTCCCAACCCAACAACAATGACCTTCGCAAATCCGCGACAGTATCCACATCAAAACTGGTAGATAATGCCGCTAGCGACACCCCAGCAGCGCGCGCGCGTTGCTGGGTTTGCGTCCATACCCGGCTGCTGCCCCAATCAATAGAATCCAGCAATACTAGTGCTTTACGATTCGCGATAGCGATAAGATCATATCCACCATCCTCCACCGGACCGGCCACCGCATCGTGCGACTTCACCAACTCTGCGACTTGGCACAACCGGGAAGTGGTCATGTGAGGCGAATCCGTGCCCAAAAAAAGTAGTGGCGCATCATCAATTTTCAGCTGTGCCAAGCGAAGTAAGCGATCGCCCAGCGAGCCTCCCCCCTGTGGCAGCAGGGGAAGCGCAAACGGTGCAAAAAAAGGATGCTCCAGATCGTCTACCGCAATACTCACCCGCGATGGAAAGGTCAGTGCTGCCCGATCAATCACGGTTTGCGCCATCTGTTGGTGCCAAGCACAAGCACGCTCGGCATCGATGCCCTCACCGATCAATCGGGTCTTCACCTCGCCAGCCACCGGCGCCTTGCACATCACCACCACCTGCATCGGGGGCATCGAAGCGATCGGAGTCAACTCATCTCACCTGCCGATACCAACCCGCCAAGCGGTGAGAGGGGACTCCCGCATAAAAACCCAGCCGCAGCGCCCACATCAATAGGATGGTGCGCACCACCCCACCCTGACTCCAGCGTCGACTCGAGGTGATCACCCGATCACGCAGACAAACCACGCCGCCAATGCGTTTCAAACGCCGGCTTAAGGCAATATCCTCCATCAACGGCAGATCAGGGAAGCCACCAAGCCGGACAAACAGGCTCCGACGCACAAACAGTGCCTGATCACCCGAGGCAACCTTGGTCAAACGCGAGCGCAGATTGATCATGGTGGATATCAAGCGAAACTGCCATCTATTCCCCGAGAGTTGCAGATCAAAACGCCCAGATTGGATGCCTACATCCGCAAGCGTAGTGCGCAAATGTGCAATATTCGATGACGAAATGCAGGTGTCGGCATGCAGGAAAAGTAAGGTGTCACTACGACATCGGGCGGCGCCAGCATTCATCTGACCCGCACGGCCACCAGCGGCAACCAACCAAACGAATCCAGAGCGCTGCAACAACTCCACGGTAGCATCCTGCGAGCCGCCATCAACCAGCACTACCTCGTCCACCGGCAGACTCCGCAACATCATCAGCAGCTCAGGAAGCGCTACCGCTTCATTCAATACCGGAACAATCACGGCGATCGCGGGCGACAGCCCCCCATCGTCTCTCGTATTGTAACTACTCAGCTCACTCCCGGTTTTCCCGATGGCGGCGTTGAAAAACACTCATTTACAGTAGTAAACTCCGATTTTTCGCCTTGCCATCAGCAAAACCGGAAGCGATCTGAGCAGTTGCGTCGTATTTAAAGATACTTCATCATCCCCATGGCAAAGGGATGCGTCAGATCATCATGAAGAGGATAAATGCGGAACCGATACATATAATCACCGGTATCCTCCGGCGTAAGATTACCTACATAGAGGCCGTCACCGACATGATCGAGCACGAAGGATCCTCCCTGACGATAACCACTGGCTTTATGCAGGGATGGACGCAGCAACACCGCCTCTACCCGCACATCCTCAGCTGACAACTCGCCAAGATGCGCCTGAATCTTGAATTCGATGGTGTCACCATTCTGCCAAATGGTGTTCATCGCAATTTCAACCGCAGCAGTCAGCGACACCTGAGGCCAAGAAACCCGCACCTTGTGACGCCATTCAGCCAAGGCTTTCGCCCGCGAGAACGCATTGCTAATCAATTCCTTGCCATGATTCGAAGCGGGAACATAAAAGCGATCAGTGTACTCAGACACCATGCGATGGGTGTTAAACTGCGGAAGACTGGAGATCATCGCCTGCTTACAGGTATGCACCCACTTCTCAGAATATCCCTGCTCATTTCGGGAGTAATAGGTTGGGATCACCTCATGCTTGAGCACATGGTAAAGGGATCGGGCATCCTCGGCATCGTGCAACGCCTCATCATCAATATCGCGTTCACCACCAATCACCCAACCATTATCGCCCTCGTAACCCTCCGGCCACCAACCATCGAGCACGCTCAGATTGGGTGCGCCATTCATCGCCGCCTTCATCCCCGAGGTGCCCGAGGCCTCCATTGGCCGCCGTGGGGTATTGAGCCACACATCCACCCCCGCAAGCATGTAACGGGATAGGGTCATATCGTACCCTTCCAGCATAATGATCTTGCCGATAAACTCTGGACGGCGTGCCAATTCGTGAATGCGACGAATCAACGCCCTCCCCGGCTCATCCGCAGGATGTGCCTTACCAGCAAACAAAAAGACCACCGGACGCTCTTTGTTACTGAGCATCTCTTGCAGCCGCGCTTCATTATAAAACAGCAGTGTTGCCCGTTTATAGGTGGCAAAGCGGCGCGCAAAACCAATCACCAGGGTACGGGAATCAAGATTGGCCGTCATCTCCTGCACCAACTGCACGCTATCCCCATTGCGTTCCGCCTGATGCAACAACAAGGCGCGTACATGATTAATCATCCGCTGCTGATTGGTCTGTTGAATCCCCCAAAACATGGTATCCGGAATATCATGAATGCAGTTCCAATAATCACGATCCATAAACCGTCCGCGCCAGCTACCACCAAACTGCAGGTCAAAAATGTTAATCCACTCCTGCGATAACCAAGTCGACAAATGCACCCCATTGGTGACAGAGGTCATCGGGTTATCCTTAGCGGAGATCTCCGGCCAGACATGTTTGCACATCTGGGATGAAACCTCGCCATGAAGCTTAGCGACGCCATTTTGGTATCCCGAGGTATTGATCGCTAGTGCTGTCTGGTTAAATCCATAATCACCATGGCCAAAGTCACCACTACCCAGTGCCCGCAGTCGCTCGATGGTAATGCCCATCTTGTCCGCATAATGTCCCATGTAGGTATCAAACAGCTCGGGCGCAAAAACATCATGTCCGGCAGGTACCGGGGTATGGGTAGTGAAAATTGTCGATGCAGCCACTACCTCTTGTGCAACTTCAAATTCCAGCCCTTCATCCTGATGCAGCTCCCGGATCCGCTCCAACGACACAAATGCAGCATGCCCCTCATTCAAATGCCAAGCCGTCGGCGTGAGGCCCACTGCCCGCAAGGCACGCACACCACCAACACCAAGGCAGATCTCCTGACGAATGCGGTTCTCATTGCCGCCACCATACAACTGAAAGGTGATCGCACGATCCGCATCGCTATTGGCGTCAATATCGGCATCAAGCAGAAGCATGCGAATATGACCGATCCGCACCTGCCACACCTTGAGCTGTAAATTACGCTCCGGCAACTCCACTGACACAAATAGAGGCTTGTCCGCACTATCCCGCGCGGGTTCAATGCAAAGATCATCAAAATTGGAGGCGTGATCAATCGCGGCCTGATTGCCGTGGACATCAATCTCTTGGGTGAAATAGCCCTTACGATAGAGCAGCCCTACCGCAGTAAATGGCAGGCCAAGATCGCTCGCGGCTTTACAATGGTCTCCTGCCAGAATGCCGAGGCCACCCGAGTAGATCGGCAACGATTCGTGCAGACCAAACTCCGCCGAGAAGTACGCGATCGAACACCCACACTTCTTCTTATGCTTGCGTAAAAACCACTGGTGTTCCACATGACCGTAGGAGTCGTAATCCGACAATACCCCGTTAAGCTGAGATAAAAATGCACGATCAGTTGCTACTTCATCCAGCCGAGCCTGGCTCACGCGCCGCAAAAATAGACGCGGATTGTGGCCGGTAATCTCCCACAAGGTGGCATCAATCTGATAAAAAAGTGCGCGCGCCTTGCTGTTCCACGAAAACCAGAGATCCGATGCAATATCATTCAACCGTGCCAAGCCATCGGGAAGGATGGGTCGGATCTGCATGCGGTAGGTTGTGCTTTGTGATTGAAACAATAGAAAACTCCTCAGATTATACGGTGTCAATGACACCTAAATATAGATATAGAAACGCTACACCATCAGTAAAAAAGATGGCGCAGAGATTCCCCATGAATTAAATTTGTGCGTGGATACTTTAAAACACTGCCCCTACAAGTCAATTTCGCACCGCCCCATGCACAAGTGCCGTTAGCGTTCAATTCAT
>JAUZRF010000048.1 GCA_030950645.1 Mariprofundales bacterium | reverse complement strand
TCATAATATCGGTTGCAGTTTGCATCGTTACATCCTTATTTTAAGCTTTTTCGGTAACTACTCAGCACCCTACCAGAAAATGGCTGTAACTACTCAGATCGCTTCCAGTTTTTCTGATAGCAAGGCAAAAAAGCGGAGTTTACTACTGTAAATGCACATTTTTCAACGCCGCTATCGGAAAAATCAACAGTGAGCTGAGTAGTTACATCAAAGCCCAAGCTATCGACATTAAGGAGTCCGCATTGAAAATCCACCTACCTCTCGCCTTGGCCCCAGCGCTACTCCCCTCAGCCACAGCAGTAACCGCCATCGAATTCACCTACCGCGCCCAACTTCTGAAGTGGCTCGCAATTCAACCCTCATTTCAGACCATCATCCACCCATCCGGAGCCGCCAATCTGCCTACTGCCAAGGTACTATTACTACGGGGCGAGGCCAGCATCTAGGTGATACTACCCAAGGTGATCGCCTATACCGATGGCGCTTGCTCCGGCAATCCCGGGCCGGGCGGCTGGGGGGCTTGGCTACAGTTTGACCAGCACCAAAAAGAGCTTTGGGGCGGCGAGCCACACTCCACCAACCAACGCATGGAGCTACAAGCCGCCATTGAGGTGCTCAAGGCGCTCAATCGTCCCTGTGCTATCACCATCATCTCCGACTCCAAATACCTGGTACAGGGGATGAACGAATGGATCCACGGCTGGAAAAAAGCGGGCTGGAAACGGCGCGGCAAGCAGCCGATCTCCAACCTAGATCAGTGGCAAGAGCTTGACCAACTAGCCGCGATCCACCAAGCCACCTGGCAGTGGATCAAGGGCCATGCAGGTCACGACGGCAATGAGCGGGCCGATGAACTGGCACGGCGAGGTGTCGCGGAACTCCCTGTTCAGTCATGAGCCTTCATGGCGTTCGCAATAAAAAGAGTAACTACTCAGCACCCATTGAAAACATCAAGTAACTGCTCAGATTACTTCCGGTTTTTCTGATGGCAAGGCGAAAAAGCGGAGTTTACTCCTGTAAATGCGCATTTTTCAACGCCGCTATCGGGAAAACCGGGAGTAAGCTGAGTAGTTACTAAAAGGATAAAACCACATTGACACTATCTCCTGAATATATGCTCTACGCCAAAACTTTGGTGGGCGTGTTGGCTATTGTAAATCCGCTGGGTGCGGTGCCTGTCTTCTTGTCACTCTCTGGCGATTATAGCGCAGGCCAACGCAAACAGGTGGCCAAAAGCAGTGCGCTTGCGGTTGCCATCATCCTGATCCTTTCCATTTGGCTCGGCGATGCCATTTTGACATTCTTCGGCATCAATATTCCTGCCTTTCGGGTCGGTGGCGGCCTACTTATTCTCCTGATGGCGATCAATATGCTGCACGCCAGACAATGTCACACCCGACAAAGTCCAGAGGAGGCCGAAGAGGCTGAGAATAGAGAAAATATTGCTGTGGTTCCGCTGGCCCTGCCCCTAATGGCCGGGCCGGGCGCGATCAGCCTAGTGATTGTCGATGCGCATCAGGCCGTCCACTGGAGTGGTCGATGGATCCTAAGCATCGGCATCCTAGTGGTAGCGGTCACGGTATGGCTGGCGCTACGGCTAGCCGAGCCTATTGGTGAGAGGCTGGGGATCACCGGTCTCAATATCGCCACCCGCGTGATGGGACTGTTGCTAGCAGCTATTGGCGTTCAGATGATTGCATTGGGGCTGGTACAGCTACTCCCCGGCCTGGCATAAGGGCCACCGCCCAAGTTGGGTTGAGCGATGCGTTACTTTGTGGATTGAACCCCCGCTTGATTTGAGCGCCATCCCCCGCGAACCGGGGGTCTATCGCATGTGCAACGGTGAGGGTACCGTGATCTATATTGGCAAGGCGCGCAATCTGGTGCGCCGGGTATCGAGCTATTTTCAGCGCATGCCCGAATCACCGCGCACCCAGGCGATGGTGCAGCAGGTGCGTGAGATTCAACTCACGGTTACCGCTTCCGAGGCCGAGGCGTTGCTGCTCGAACATAACCTGATCAAACAGATCAAGCCGCGCTACAATGTGTTGCTCAAGGATGCCAAAAGCTACCCGTGGATCGTGCTTACCAGTGAGCTATTTCCGCGTCTGTTGCTTTATCGAGGCAACCATCACGGCAAGCGCAAGCACGATGGTGACTACTTTGGCCCCTTTCCCAATGCGGGTGCGGTGCGCCAAACCCTACAGGTGATGCAAAAGGTGTTTGCTCTGCGCGACTGCGATGAGGCCACCTTTCGTAGCCGCTCCCGCCCCTGTATGCAACATCAGATTGGCCGTTGCAGCGCACCGTGTGTGAACCGAGTCGATCAAGCAGCATACCGCAAGCAGGTTGAAGAGGCGCGGCAGTTTTTGCGTGGCCGCTCGCCCAAGCTGCTGGAGGCATGGCAACAGGAGATGGAGCAGGCGGCTGCGCGCATGGCCTTTGAGCGCGCGGCACTGTTGCGGGATCGGATCCGTATGCTGCGTAGCGTGGTGAGTAGCGAGCACGCCGACGACCTGCCGCCAGATGCCGATGCGATCACCTTGTTGCGGCAGAGTGGCGGGGTGCTGGCCGCGATCGGGGTGCGTAGAGGCGGACGCGACCTTGGGGTGCAAACGGTTGAGGTAAAACAAGCACTGGATGCCGAAGATAGCGAGGTTCTTCACTCGCTGCTGCTGGCGCGCTACCATCAAGAGAGACCACCAGCGCTGATCTTGCTAGAGGCCGAACCGACGACGGTAGAGATGATGAAGGACTTGATTAAGGTGCTAGTTCTAGGAAAAACGATACGGGTGGAGGCTCCACAGCGCGGCGCGCGGCTGGAGTGGTTGGCCAAGGTGCGCCACTCGGCGGAGCGCACACTAGCAGCGATGGGTGAGGGCGATCAGCGTCCCGCTTTTATCGCGCTGGCCGAGCTGCTGGGGCTGGATGGCGTGCCGGAACGCATTGCGGCAGTGGACAACGCCCACTTGGGCGGTCAGCAGATGGTGGCGGCGATCACCTTCGCCGACCATGCGGGGGCGGAGAAGAAAAATTACCGCCACTACCGGCTCCAAGGGGTGCCTCCAGCCGATGACTACGCCGCCATGGCCGCGGTGCTGGACCGTTTTTTCCGCGCCATTGACGAAGGGGTGATGCCCTGCCCCGATCTGATGCTGATTGATGGTGGCCGTGGTCAGCTAGCAGTAGCCAAGCAGGCCGCAGCCGATCATGGACTGAGCCAGCTCAAGCTAGTGGCCGTGAGCAAGGGGGCGGAGCGCAAGGTGGGCAATGAACAGCTATGGCGCGCCTGGCTGGGAAGTGATCAATCACCACTTAGCCCGGGGCGACACTCACCGGCACTGCTATTGATCGCTCGCGTACGCGATGAGGCACACCGCTTCGCGGGGCGCTACATGCGCAAACGCAAGCAGCAGGGGATGTTCACCTCTGCCCTCGATGCCATCCCCGGAATCGGCAAACAGCGCCGCATGCAGTTATTGTCCCATTTCGGTGGTATTCAGGGGGTGCGTGCCGCCTCACGCAAACAGCTGGTTGATGCCCCCGGCATCGCAACCAAATTGGCCGAGGCCATCTTCATGGCCATGCGGGATTAAATCTTCGTAACTACTCAGCTCACTCCCAGTTTTCCTGATAGCGGCGTTGAAAAATGCTCATTTACAGTAGTAAACTCCGCTTTTTCGCCTTGCTACCAGAAAAACCGGAAGCGATCTGAGTAGTTACAAATCTTCAAGGATTTATTGCATTTTTAATCTGGCATTGATACCGTTTGCTACAATTGTAGCAAACGGGAGTAACCCATGAGTATGCCAGTGCGCATTAATGACGATCTGTATGAACAGGCAAAAAGTGTTTCAAAGGGCGAGTGCCGTACTATCGCGGGTCAACTTGAATTTTGGGCAAAGATTGGCAAGGCAGCGTTGGATAACCCTGATTTGCCTATCGAATTCGTTCGGGAACTCTTGATCGCCAGGATGGAAGATCGTGCGCAACTGACCACATTCAATCCTGGTCAATTGCGTGACTAATATAGATGTTCGGCAAACCAATGCATTTTTACGCGCCTATAAAAAGCTTCACACCAACCAGAAGGATGCTGTTGATCAAGCCGTAGCAGATATTGTTCTCGCTCCATTGATTGGCGAACCGAAAAAAGGTGATCTCACCGGTGTTTATGTGCACAAATTCAAGTGCGTACAGCAACTGTTCCTGTTGGCCTATGAATTTGATCCGACGACTCGCACATTGCTATTGCTTGGAACGCACGAGAACTTCTATCGCAATCTCAAGCATTGAATATACTGAA
>JAUZRF010000047.1 GCA_030950645.1 Mariprofundales bacterium | reverse complement strand
AAATGCTCATTTACAGTAGTAAACTCCGCTTTTTCGCCTTGCTATCAGAAAAATAAGGCGCAATCTGGGCAGTTACAGCCATTTTTGGGTAGGGGGCTGAGTAGTTACGAAAAGTGCGCATTTACAGTAGTGAACTCCGCTTTTTCGCCTTGCCATCAGAAAAGCCGGAAGCGATCTGAGCAGTTACGGGATGTTTTCAATGGGTGCTGAGTAGTTACCCGCATGGCGGGGATGAGGTATGACCATTGGCTGCTCATATTTGAGATCAATTTCTTGAAATGACTCGATAGAGCCGTTGGATAATTGGCGCCAGAAGGCGTGATCAATCTTGAGCCAGCGTGCAATCAATGGCTCAGGGATCTGCTCCGATTCCAGACTCTCTCGCAGCAATTGCTGGCGTAGCTGTAGCAGTGTTTCGCTGATAAACATGCGCCGGTGTGCCAATTCGAGGGGTTGACCTGGATACGGGGTCTCTGAGCCAAACTTTTCTGCCATGAATTGGGTTTGGCGCAGCTCGATCGCCTGTTGGTCATGGCCGGCAAAGAACTGGCCAAGCCATGGGTGGGCATACACCTTGTCGTAGAATCGTTGGTGTACCTGTTCAAGTGTGGCGAGGCCGCCCAGTTGCTTAAAGAGGGTGTTGCTGGAGGGCTTTATCGACAACAACCGCCCCCGCCCCCGCAACACGCAGCTATGGGTGAACAGGGAGCCTTGCCGCATTCCGTGTCCGGCGCGCCGCTACCGACGGCGTGGGCGGAGATGAGTCGTTGCAGCTGTTCACCGCCGCAGCTTGGGCATCGTACGGCTTCAGAGGAGCCGCGGACCAGGGTTTCAAACGCCTGGTCACACTGTTGGCAACGGTATTCATAGATCGGCATGGATCAATCTCCTATTTTTGTCACTACTCAGCTCACTCCCGGCTTTCCCGATAGCGGCGTTGAAAAACACTCATTTACAGTAGTAAACTCCGCTTTTTCTCTTTGCTATCAGGAAAACCGGAAGCAATCTGAGCCGTTACTTTTTTGCATTGGTAACCGGTTTGGTCTCTTCAAGTGGGGCAAATAGTGAATCCAACTCATCGGAGGTCCAAAGCGACCGCTGTTGTTGGCCGCCGCGATGCACGCTTTGCGCCAGCTCCCGTTTGCGTTGTTGCATCTGTACGATGCGCTCCTCCACCGTGCCCGCAGTGATGAGTTTATAAACAAACACCGATTTTTGCTGGCCAATACGGTGGGCACGGTCGGTCGCTTGATCCTCCACCGCTGGGTTCCACCATGGGTCGTAGTGGATCACGGTATCGGCTGCGGTGAGGTTGAGCCCGGTACCACCTGCCTTTAGGCTGATGAGAAAGAGTGGCACCTTGCCCGCTTGAAAGGTCTCAATTGGCGCTACGCGATCACGGGTATTGCCGGTTAATTTAACATAAGAAATCTTGAGCTCAATGCACATTGCTTCAATCAGTTTCAGCATTTGGGTAAACTGGGAGAAGAGCAAAATATGTCGCCCTTCACTAATCATCTCCGGCATCATATCCCGTAGCAGGTTGAGCTTGGCCGATGGTACCTTTTGCGCGGACTCCTGCTTGAGTAGTCGCGGATCGCAACAGACTTGACGCATTTTTAGCAGTGCATCGAGAACGATGATATGGCTGCGTTGCATCCCCATAGTGGCGACGGAATCGCGTACTTTTTTCTGCATCGCCAGCCGCACACTTTCATAAAGGCGTTGCTGCGCATCCTCCATCTCTACTGCGCGTTCGATCTCAGTTTTGGGAGGAAGCTCTTTGGCCACCTCATCCTTGCTGCGTCGTAACATGAAGGGACGCACGCGCAGGTTCAGCAGGTGTTGGCGAGATTGCAGATTGTCGCGCTCAATTGGCTTGCGAAAGATGGTGTTAAAGCCGCGCTGGCTATAGAGGTAGCCGGGCATGAGGAAATCAAACTGCGCCCATAGCTCGCCAAGATGGTTCTCCATCGGGGTGCCGGTGAGGCAGAGACGGTGGCTAGCATCGAGGGTGCGTACCAGTTGCGCGGCCTTGGCGCGGGGGTTTTTGACCTGTTGCGCCTCATCAAGGATGAGCAGGTGGTAGTGTTGTCGGCTTAGGACATGATAATCCCGCGATAGTAGTGGGTAGGTGGTGAGCACGATGTCAAACTGTGCAATTTTATCAAATCGTTCGGCACGGTCAGCACCATGCAGTGTGAGCACGCTTAGGTCGGGGGTGAAGCGTGCCGCCTCAGCACGCCAGTTGTGCATCAGGCTGGTAGGTGCCACAACCAGTGCCGGGTCGGTTAGTCGTCCCTCCTCCTTTTCGAGCAGGATGTGGGTCAGGGTTTGCACTGTTTTTCCTAGCCCCATGTCATCGGCCAGAATGCCGCCCAACTCCATTTGGCGCAGGAATTGCAGCCAGTTCAGCCCTTCATGTTGGTAATCGCGCAGGCTGGCTTTGAGACCAAATGGCAGTGCTGCGGCAGGGATGGTGTCGGTCTCCACCAGTCTGCGCATCCGTTGTAGCCAGTCATGATCTTGCTGGAAACGGATGTTTTTCTGCTCCTCAAGCTCGCTATGCAGCGCTAGCCATTGGGCTCCAGAGACCTCGCCCTGATGGTTGAAGAGATCCATCATGTGGTGCAAAATGCTGTGTAGGATTTTGCTCGGCACCGCCAACCAGCGTCCGTCGGTCAGTGGAAGGTAGATCTCTTTCTGGAGTTCCAGTTCCGCCAACGCCTCATCACTAAGTCGATCAGGATCCTCCTGAACCCAGTTGGAGATTGCGTCGATTAGGTCGAGTGACTCATCCGATTCGAGCGTGGCGGTGAGGCTGGCATGGCCAGAGAGTCCTTGGGCATCAATGGAAAAATCCCACGCATTTACCTGCAAGGCATCGAAACGAAATCCCGCTTCTACGATGACTTCAAAGGCCGCATCTTTGAGCTTAGGGATGCCTTTAGTAACAAATTCAAACCATTGCGCATCGGTACCCATGACCCATTCCGGGATACGCTCTTTTTGCAGATAGCGGGGCGGAGGAAAGTGGCTCATGCCAAAACGCACCAGTAGCGAGCGCGCTTGCAGTTCGCTACCATGGTCACGACGGCAGCGCACTAGCGTCTCGCCCTCGCGCCAGCATAGGGCTTCATGGTCATCATCCCCGCGAATGCGGGTGCCGCCATAGTCAAAAGAGAGATTGCCACCGGTCGTGTAGTTCGGTTGCAGTGCGGTTGGCGGTTGTGAGAATAGCTCCAGCACTGGGGTCGGCATAACAAAGCGGCTCTCACTGATTACCGCAATCGGTTGCGGGATTTGAGGCGGTAATTTTGGGATGAGTTCGGCGAAGATCGACTCTTGATTCTCTGCTGCCACTGTAGGCATCTGGAGTAGTTTGGCCGCAGTGGCCGGCGCGATCTCGCAGTCGATGGGGCCACAATGTCCTTGTTCTATATCGATGTAGTGGGGCGGAATTAGTGGCAGCACCGGGTGGTTTGGCTGATCGGAAAAATTTAGCACCAATCGCTGCTCACCCTGGTTGCCCATTTGCCATTGCCAGTTGGCGGGGAGGGAGTCAGCCAACATGAGCGGCGGCTTGTTGTGATCCAGATAGTGGCAGCGTTCGCTAGCCAGTGCTTGATGTAGTAATTCGATTGCGGCTTCACCTTCAAGCTCCACATAATGGTGGTGGCGAGCATGGCGTAGGCGCATGATTGACTGCATCAATAGTTGATCTATTGCCAACACAAAGCGTGGCAGGCGGCGCAATATATTGTCGGGCGCGTAGCTAGCTAGTGCGCCATAGCCACCGCTGGTGAGAAGATGGGTGGCGCGAAGGTAGAGCGCCAGTTTGCCATCAGTAGTTGGTTGAATTAGGTAGAGGATGCGCTGCCGTACCTGTGGTGGGTAGATATTGGCACTACTGAGTGCGGGCTCTTTGTTGCTCAGATGGCTGAGTAGGTTATCGAATGGGGTGGCGGGAGCCTCTTGCTCGGATTCATCATCGGTTTCAGCCTGTTGTTGCTGATCACGCAGCATGTAGAGCAGGGCGGCGACATGCTTGCAGTTGAATCCAACCGGGCAGGTACATTCACCTTTTAGGCTATGATCGCCAAAGGTGATCGTGATCTCGTACGGCTCAGGATCACTCCCTTGCACTGCGCCGCGCAGGTGGCTGTCATCGACCAGATGAAAATGGGTGACGGTGCCGGATTCGGAGTAGATTTTTCCACGGCGTAGGTAGGCGGCATTGAGATGTTGACGCAATAGAGGGACGGTAATGGCGGGGATGGTCATGGACGGGTGGGCGCTCCGTTGCTGAGGTTGGATGAAGTTGCATCGCCGCGAGGCCGTTGGCGGCGTTGTTGAAAGAAGTGGCGTAGCAGTTGGCTGCATGGCTCGGCGAGCACTCCGCCGGTGAGTTGCGGTTGATGGTTGAGGCGGGCATCGCTCAAGGTTTGATAGAGGGATTGTACGGCACCGGCTTTGGGGTCACTGGCACCATAGATCACCCGTTCGATGCGGGCATGGATGATCGCGCCGCAGCACATCAGGCACGGCTCCAGCGTTACCGCTAGGGTGGCTTTAGGCAGGCGATAGTTGTTGCTTGCCTGGCAAGCCGCGCGGATGACACGGATCTCGGCATGGCCACAGCCATCTGAGGTGGAGATGGGGGCATTGTGGGCGGCAATGTGGCGGCCATCGGCCAGTTGCAGCACCGCACCGACCGGCACCTCGCCCAACTGCGCTGCTAACTCTGCCTGTGCCAATGCTTGCCGCATCAAAGCTTCATCGTTCACAAAATCTTGACGGTTGAATATCGAATATTTTTCACCACAGAGACACGAAGAGCACTGAGAATAATCAATTTCTTCTCTGTGCCTCTGGGTCTCTGTGGTGAATTATTTTGTTTTCCGATCTATAGTCTGTTTTAGCGTGGCAGCACGGTGGAGCCGGTGAGGTATTCGTCCACGGAAGCTGCACAGCAACGCCCTTCATTGATGGCGCGTACCACCAGCGATTGACCACTGCGCATATCGCCTGCGGCGAAGAGCTTGTCGATGCTAGTGCGATAATTGTTGGTGTTGGCAGCCACATTCCCTTGTTCATCCTGAGCCAATTTCAACTCCTCAATCATCCCCTCATGCACGGGGTGAACAAACCCCATCGCTAGTAAAACCAAGTCGGCTTTCAGGGTGAACTCACTGCCGGCAATCGTTTCCATCTGCCAACGACCATCGACTTGTTGCCACGCCACACGGATACACTCCAACCCCGTGACCTGTCCGGCAGCGTTGCCGAGCAACCGCTTGGTGGCGACGGCAAAATCGCGCTCGCACCCCTCCTCTTGTGAGGTAGAGGTGCGGAATTTCAAGGGCCAGTCGGGCCAGGTGGTGAGTTTGTCAGGCTCATCATCTGGGCGGGGCATGATCTCCAGTTGGGTAATCGAGGCCGCACCATGGCGGTTGCTGGTGCCGATGCAGTCGGAACCAGTATCACCGCCACCAATCACAATGACATGTTTGCCGGCCGCAGAGATGTGCTCGCTTTTTGGCACATCATCGCCGAGAAGGATTTTGGTCTGCTGGGTAAGAAGCTCAAGCGCAAAATGCACCCCGGTGAGTTCACGGCCGGGGATCGGTAGGTCGCGCGGTTTTTCAGCACCTCCCGTGAGTACTACGGCGTCGAAGTCGCGCAGCAAATCGCGGGCAGGAAAATCAACCCCGATATGGGCGTTGACCCGGAAGTCGACCCCTTCGGCACGCATCTGTGCCAGTCTGCGATCGATAAATCGCTTTTCAAATTTGAAGTTGGGGATGCCGTAGCGCATCAGGCCACCAATACGATCCTGGCGTTCAAATACCACCACCTCGTGCGCCACTCGCGCCAGCTGTTGGGCGCAGGCCAGCCCTGCCGGACCTGAGCCGACAATCGCCACCCGCTTGCCGCTTTTTTTCTCTACCCCTTCCGGTGTAATCCAACCGTTTTCCCAGCCCTTTTCAACAATGGCCAGTTCGATGTTTTTGATGGAGACCGCATCGCCGATCAGGTTCACGGTGCATGCCTCTTCGCATGGTGCCGGACAGATGCGGCCGGTGAACTCAGGGAAATTGTTGGTGGTATGCAGTGCGTCCAGCGCCCGCTTCCAGTCCTCCTTATAGACCAAATCGTTCCAATCTGGGATCAGATTGTGGATTGGACAGCTGTTGTGACAGAAGGGGATGCCGCAATCCATGCAGCGCGCACCCTGAGTGGCGAGGTCAGCGGGAAGCTGCGAAAACTCATTGAAATGGACGATACGATCGGCGACGGGTGCATAGGCAAGGTTTTCGCGACCATACTCCTTGAATCCTGTGGGCTTACCCATTGCACGCCTCCTTGGCCACGGTTTCAGCTTGCTGAGCGGCTTCGGCCTCCTTCAATGCGCGGCGGTAATCCACCGGCATCACCTTGACGAATTTTTTAATCGTCGCACTCCAGTCATCGAGCAGCCGTGTGGCCACTGCTGACTTGGTGAACATGTGGTGACGGCGTATTAGATTGAGCAAAATCTGACTGTCATTCTGATTGAGGGTGTGGTGGATATCGACCCTGCCATGGCTCTCTAGGTCTGCCCCTTGGTGGTCGAATGCTTCCAGTGCATCGGCTTCGCTGGAGATCGGCTCCAGTGCCACTTGCGCCATGTTGCAACGATGACGGAATTGGTTATCTGGATCATAGACATAGGCGATGCCGCCACTCATTCCTGCTGCGAAATTTCGCCCGGTAGCGCCGAGCACGACTACTGTGCCACCAGTCATATATTCACAGCCGTGATCGCCCACGCCCTCGACGACGGCAACTGCGCCGGAGTTGCGTACCGCGAAGCGTTCGGCCGCGATACCTCGTAGGTAACATTCACCACTGACGGCACCGAACAGCACCGTGTTGCCGACGATGATGTTCTTTTCGGCCTTGATTGGCGACTCTTTTGGCGGATAGATGATGATACGGCCACCAGAGAGCCCTTTACCAACATAGTCATTCCCTTCACCTGCTAGATCCAGCGTGATGCCGTGCGCTAGCCAGGCGCCGAAGGATTGGCCGCTGGTGCCTTTGGTGCGGATGGTGATGGTGTTATCAGGTAGCCCCTTGAGGCCGTAGCGCTTGGCGATCTCGCCGGAGAGCATGGTGCCAAAGGTGCGGTGGATATTGCGAATGGCGGTTTCGATCACCACCGGTTGCTGGAACTCCAGTGCCGGAGCGGCCTGGGCAATCAATTGGCGATCCATAATGGCATCGAGTCCATGATCCTGGCGCTCGCAGTGGTGGGTAGCCACCCCCTTGCCAGCCTCTATCTGATGGAAGATAGCGGAGAAATCGA
This sequence comes from Mariprofundales bacterium, assembly GCA_030950645.1. Lineage (GTDB taxonomy): Bacteria > Pseudomonadota > Zetaproteobacteria > Mariprofundales > J009 > JAUZRF01. Next base: position 8,171 of record JAUZRF010000047.1, on the reverse strand, counting down.
GCCCCTTCGCTTTCCAGTGGGCGATGGCGTGGTTGGTGTCGAGTCGTTCGACCCGGCCGATCATCTCATCAAAGGTGCGGAACCCAAGTTCTGCCATAATTTCACGCACTTCTTGGGCGACAAATGTGAAGTAGTTGACCACATGCTCTGGTTTGCCAACAAACTTGCGTCGTAGCTCAGGGTCTTGGGTGGCGACGCCGACCGGACAGGTATTGAGGTGGCATTTGCGCATCATGATGCACCCCTCGGCGACCAGCGCGATGGTGCCGAAGGCGACCTCATCGGCACCGAGCAGGGCTGCGATCACCACATCGCGGCCGGTGCGCATCTGGCCATCCGCTTGCAGTGTGGTTCTTCCTCGCAGCCGGTTGAGCACTAGCGTCTGCTGGGTCTCGGCTAGCCCAAGCTCCCATGGCACACCCGCGTGCTTGATCGAGGTCAGCGCAGAGGCACCGGTGCCGCCATCGTGGCCGGCGATGACCACATGATCGGCATGTGCCTTGACCACGCCCGCAGCGATGGTGCCAACGCCGACCTCGGAGACCAGCTTGACGCTGATATCCGCATCGGGGTTGACATTCTTGAGGTCGTAGATCAGCTGCGCCAGATCCTCAATGGAGTAGATGTCATGATGCGGTGGTGGCGAGATCAGCCCGACGCCGGGGGTGGAGTGGCGCACACGGCCGATCCGTTGATCCACCTTGTGGCCGGGTAGTTGTCCGCCTTCACCGGGCTTGGCTCCCTGTGCCATCTTGATCTGGATCTGATCCGCATTAACAAGATACTCTACCGTGACGCCAAAGCGGCCAGAGGCGACCTGTTTGATCGCACTGCGCATCGAATCCCCGTTCGGAAGCGGTTGAAAACGCGAAGTCTCCTCCCCACCCTCTCCGGTGTTGGACTTTCCGCCCAGCCGGTTCATGGCAATGGCCAGGGTAGAGTGCGCCTCGTGCGAGATTGAGCCGAAACTCATGGCACCAGTAGCAAAACGCTTGACGATGACGCTCACCGGCTCGACCTCATCGAGCGGAATTGCAGTGCTGGGCTTGAAACGGAACATGCCGCGCAGCGTGAGTAGCCGTCCCTCTTGGTCGTTGATCTGCTGGGCGTACTGCTTGTAGAGCGGGTAATCGTCGCTGCGCACTGCGTGTTGCACCAGCTTGATGAGTTCGGGCGTCAGCAGGTGCGCTTTGCCGTTGTAGCGCCAGGCATATTCGCCGCCGACATCCAGTGCCTGGCGGTAGATGCGGCGACGGCCATAGGCTGCGCGATGGCGCTGCACGCTCTCTTCAGCGATATCCAACAGCCCCGCGCCCTCAATGCGGCATGGGGTGCCAGTGAAGTAGTGCGCCACAAAATCGCTGGCCAACCCCAGCGCTTCATAGATCTGCGCGCCGCAATAGGACTGATAGGTAGAGATCCCCATCTTGGACATCACCTTAAACAGCCCTTTGTCGACCGCCTTGATGTAGCGTTTTTGCGCCTCATCAATGGAGAGGTTGGCGGGCAACTGACCTTCGCGTTTGAGGTCAAACAGGGTATCGAAAGCCAGGTACGGATTGATCGCTTCGGCACCATAGGCGGCCAGGGTGGCAAAATGTTGAACCTCGCGGACACTGCCCGTTTCGATCACCAGTCCGGTCTCTACCCGCAGTCCGGCGCGAATTAGATGCTGATGCACCGCACTGGTGGCGAGCAGGGTGGGGATGGGCATGTGGTTGGGATTCATGTCACGGTCAGATAGGATGATGATGTTGAAGTGGTCGCGTACGGCAGCCTCGGCGCGCTGACAGAGATTCTCTAGTGCGGCTTCCATTCCTTGGGCACCATCGCTGATAGCATAACAGGAGGAGATGGTGATCGATCGGAATCGATTGCGCGTGTGGCTGTCGATGTGACGGATTTTCTCCAGGTCGGCGTTGGTCAGGATGGGTTGGTGCACCTCCAGACGCATCTGTGGCAGCTCTTGACCCAAACCCAGCAGGTTGGGGTTGGGGCCGACGATGGAGATCAGGCTCATCACCATCTCCTCCCGAATCGGGTCAATCGGTGGATTGGTCACCTGGGCAAAGAGCTGGCGGAAGTAGTTGTAGAGCGGCTCGGGGCGGTGCGACATGACGGCTAATGGGGCGTCGTTGCCCATCGATCCAATCGCCTCCTGACCAGAAATAGCCATCGGAATCATCAGGAATTTGATATCCTCCTGGGTATAGCCGAACACCTTCTGGCGATGGAGTAGGGTGGCGTGATCGGGAGGCATCGGTGTGACCTCTTCCGGCAGATCTTCGAGCTGGATCTGGGTGTCGGCCAGAATTTGATCGTAGGCGCGGGCACTGGCCAGTTGCTCCTTAATCTCATCGTCATTGATGATCCGTCCGGCTTCAAGGTCGATCAGCAGCATGCGTCCCGGTTGTAGGCGCCACTTGCGCACGATCTTCTCCTCTGGGATGTCGAGAACGCCGCTTTCCGAGGCCATTACCACCAGATCATCGCTGGTAACCAAGTAGCGCGCAGGACGCAGTCCGTTGCGGTCAAGGGTGGCACCAATCTGACGGCCATCGGTGAAAGCAACGGCGGCCGGCCCATCCCAAGGTTCCATCAGGGCGGCGTTGTACTCATAGAAGGCGCGCCGTTTGTCATCCATCAGCTTGTTGCCTGACCACGCTTCAGGGATCATCAGCATGGCAGCATGCGCCAAGCTGTAGCCGCCGGCGACCAGCAGTTCTAGTGTGTTGTCAAAGCAGGCGGTATCGCTCTGCCCTTCGTAGCTAATTGGCCATAATTTGGTCAGGTCTTCACCCAGCACTGCAGAGCGCATCGAGTGGCGGCGGGCATTCATCCAATTGACATTGCCGCGCACGGTGTTGATTTCGCCGTTGTGTGCCACCATGCGGAAGGGGTGTGCCAGCTCCCACGATGGGAAGGTGTTGGTGGAGAAGCGTTGGTGCACCAGCGCTAGGGCACTGGTCATTATAGGGTTTTTAAGATCTTGATAATATGCTGATACTTGATGGGACAGAAACATGCCTTTGTAGACGATGGTGCGGCTGGAGAGCGAGGTGATATAGAAGTTGGCAGCATCATCGTGTTGAAGCGTAGTGATCCGGTGCTGGGTTACCTTGCGAACCACAAACAGCTTGCGTTCAAAACTATCTTGATCAGGGCAGGAGTCGCTGCGGGCGATCAAGCACTGGCGCACTACTGGTTCGCAGTCGGTGACGCTGGGGGGTAGATCGGCATTGGTCGCACTGGTTGGGACATCACGCCAGCCCAGCATCTGTAGCCCCTCCTCGGCGACCACCTGTGCCAGGGTGGTTTCACATTGCTGGCGATAGTCGGAATCTTGGGGCAGAAACACCATGCCTACCCCATAGCTGCCAACCTCTGGCAGGGTGATGCTGAGTGCCGTTGCCATTGGGCGGAAAAAGTCGTCGGAGAGTTGGAGTAGAATGCCAGCACCATCGCCTTCACGCGGATCTGCACCTGCCGCTCCGCGGTGGGTGAGGCGGTTGAGAATCTCCAACCCTTGCTCGACAATGGTGTGGCTACGCTGGTTTTTGATGTGGGCGATAAAGCCGACACCGCAGGCATCGTGCTCAAAAAACGGGTCATAAAGCCCCTGCTTGCCGGGTTTACGGTTGGCGGAGTGTTGAATGGTTGGCTGCATTGCATGACCTCGCAGTAAAATGGTGGGCATCACTTGCTGACGATCCAAAAATAGAACGCAGGGTGCTTGATTGGGCACCTCCATATCGCGGATAATACCTAGCCAGCTAAAAAATGGTGGCGCACCTTAACAGAATATGCGTCATGATTCCATGGTGTGCTGATTGTATCGGGAGGTGCGCGGTGCTGGCGTTAGCATTACGCTGATGACTTCTTGCGAAGCCATCAGCTTTAGGAAGCTGAAGCTGTGTGCCCGATGTAACTACTCAGTACCCTATCAGAAAATGGCTGAAAATGGCTGTAACTGCTCAGATTGCTTCCGGTTTTTCTGATGGCAAGGCGAAAAAGCGGAGTTTACTACTGTAAATGCGCATTTTTCAACGCCGCTATCGGGAAAATCGAGAGTGAGCTGAGTAGTTACCAGTACCCTACCAGAAAATGGATGTAACTGCTCAGATTGCTTCCGGCTTTTCTGATAGCAAGGCGAAAAAGCGGAGTTTACTACTGTAAATGAGCATTTTTCAACGCCGCTATCGGGAAAATCGGGAGTGAGCTGAGTAGTTACTGCCCGATTAGTTTTTCACGGCTCCGTGTGAGGGTTGCGTACGCGTGATCCTTCGCTTGGCCAACGCCCCGGCACTATTGATAGCGACGGTCTCCCAACTCTCAACAAGAGCCGCCATATTTTGCGCTAACGCACGGTTTTTCTTAATGGATGGATTGAATATAATATGGGTGAGACTCTTGATATTCTTACTGAATTTTTTTGGATCATCGTTGGCTGGTGGTAGTGGAACTACATCGCGTCGGCAGGCCAACATTGTGCGGCCCGGCCACTGGCTTGCCGCCAAGAAAGGAGCGTTGTGGTTGTTGGCATCTTGTGCGGCCAGCGCGATCAACGCATCACTGGGGCTCTTGATTTGGTCGGTGCGAATATGCGTCATCAGCTTGCCGCTCTGCATGCAGAGGATGGCGATCACCATCACTCCTGCCATGACGAGGCCGCGTTGCCCCATGATACCCTTACCACCAATGTAGTGATTGAAACGGATCAGTGCAGGCGTACCGAGGAAGTAGAGTAGCGCGCAAACCATCAATGCCCAAGCGTGATCCGGATGGTAGAGTCCAATTAGTCCGGCCAGTAGCAGGGTGCCGCTCATGAGATCCAGTCGCCGCCAAATCGGTATCATGGCGAGTGCGGTGAGCAGTAGTGCTGCAAGCAGATATCCTACCCAGAGATGTGGCGCATGTATCAGGGGTGATCCCAACCAGATTTGGCTGAGTACTGCTGGAATAGCAGAGGGCGTATCAAGGCCGCTCCAGCCCCAGCGAATCCACACCATCACCATGGTGGTAAGTGCAACTCCGATCAAGATGAGGCGTTGGTTGCAATGATGTTTAATGCGCCACCAGGCGATGATTAACGCAATCGGGGCGGCCAACCCGATGGGGTGAATCGAGACGACTAGCGCCACCATTAGCAGCAGTAAAAAATAGAATCCCGGTACGGTGTGATCTATTTCGCGCAGCTTGTTGTGAAACCAATGAATAGCGATGAAACCAAACAGTAGATAGATACCACTGCCCACCGCATCGGCCTGCATCAGACAGAGTGGCGAGATAAGCAGCAGACTGGTGGCGATCATGGCGGTCTCTTCGCCATCACGCTTCACGCTCCACGGGTAGATCATGAGTGCGGTTGCAAAAAGAAACAACATGGTAAGCACCTTGGCCGCAGCCAAGCTTCCTGCCCAGTGGAAATTGAGTGGCACAAAAAGAATGGCGCGCAGATCGGGCGTGCCGAAGAATGCGATCGGGTTGGCGATTTGCTGAACAATTGACCAGTTGATTAGCAGTGCCCGTGCCGCACCCTCCTCAATGCCGTAGGCATCATATCGAAACAAGAAATAGTAGACCAGTGCTAGCAGGCAAAAGCCGAGCATTGCTAGGTGGCGGGGGCGAAATTGGGAGAGGATGGATGAAATCATGGTGCCAATGCTGCAACTAGATACGCAAAAGCCAAATCCTGTGTGAAAAATGGAAGGTCTAGTACCATCCTGAGTGATACGCGGCTAGGGTTCTCGCCCTCATTCAGCGCCGGGATGGTGAAATTGGTAGACACAAGGGACTTAAAATCCCTCGGTAGCAATACTGTACGGGTTCGACTCCCGTTCCCGGTACCACTATAAACTATTAGTAACTACTCAGCTCACTCTCGGTTTTCCCGATAGCGGCGTTGAAAAATGCTCATTTACATGAGTAAACTCCGCTTTTTCGCCTTGCCATCAGAAAAACCGGAAGCGATCTGAGCAGTTATGGGATGTTTTCAATGGGTGCTGAGTAGTTACCATATTGTTAATGTTTACTCGTACTGTGTTTCATCTGTGAATCTCCGTATTGTATTCCCACGCAGGAGCGTGGGAACGAGGCTAAACATACGAAAACATTTTTCTTTCGTGGTTTATATTCATCGCTACAACTCTTCCGTTTTAAATTGGCTATAACCTTCGTAGTAATAGCTGACATCAATGCCTTTCATAAAGAGTGAGCGGTCGTGAATGTGATCTGTGAGGGCTTGTTGGAGTAATATTTTTATTTCAATGTCTTTGACCACGCTGCGTTGCATGGCAGATAAATACTCTTCTTTATCCACCAAATTCCAGTCCACCACCTGCTTAATTTCTTTTTTAAGCAGCAGATCTAGCCAAATTCGGGTGGCGCGTCCATTGCCCTCGCGAAAGGGGTGGGCAATGTTCATCTCTACATATTTTTCGATGATGTCGTTAAAGTTGCCTTGTGGCATGGCATCGATATGTTTTAGCGATTGCGGTAGATACATGAGCGGTGCGAAACGAAAACTGCCTTTGGCGATATTCACTTCGCGGATGTTACCGGCAAAGTCGTAAAGCTCTGCAAACAAATAGGCATGGATAAAAGCAAGTCCTGCAAAGGTGCCGATTTCTACCTTAGCAATATCGCCCGAGTCAAAAAGTCGTTTGGCTTTTTTCTTGCTGATTTTTTCCTCAGATTTTGCCAGCTCCACTTGGTTGGTGATGTTTAATTTGTTGTCTAATATCATTTATGTCTACTCCCAACCGTGCTGCTTATTCTTAACCACGAAAGACACAAAACAGATGAAACCATTTTTTCTTTCGAGCTTTTCGTAGAATGCTTTGGGGTCAGGTATTGTTTGGCGGATTTTGGCTATTAATTTGTTGTTATATTTAATATTTATTAAATTTTAACGGGCTTGAAAATCAGAAGGTAATCCGCGAAACAAGACCTGACCCCTACCTATCCTTATTCGTTAGGCGCTATGTTGGACAACCTTCAATTCCTCTAATGTGTCAACAATATTAGATATACTTTCGTCAACCTCTTTTGTGCCAGATTTATGCTCATAAAGATATACAACCATGTTAATGGTATTGGTCAAACACCATTCGGCGTTTGAAAAACGATATGCAGAAAACTTCCAATCTACGCCAACTTGAACATCTGGCCTAGTACACGCGTTCTTCAATTCTAGTGATGGGTGAACCGCAGTATCCCTGTACTTAATTATCTGACTAATACATTTGCTAAAATTACTCAGAACATCAGATTGCAGTTTATGAGTACGCCTCAGTATTTCGACGATTTGTTTCGCTCTGGAGGTTTTATTTTTTCTCCATGCTTCAATTTCCTGCAAGCTGATTTTTGCGTAAGGGCGAAGGGTGTCATGCAGTGCGTCAAGCCCAATACCACAAGAGACAAATACTTGCATAGAGGGGGCGAGTTCTGCCATCAGCAGCTCTTTTTGATTGTCAGTATTTTCATCCCACATTTCAGTTACTGATTCAGACGCTATTTTAGATTGCTTTAAGCTATCATGCGCAATCCTTAGCCAAAGAGGAACTACATTATAAGCTGTTGATAGTATTAATTTTGACTCATGCTCTCCGCTTTTATTTACTGAAATGCTGAAATCGCCAGGCAAAACGCCGACCTTCATTCCCTTAAATATTAGAACCCCGTTTGCCACTCAAGTCCCCTTGGTACGATTTATTTTTGCGCCTAATGTTATGGTTACCTTTATTTGAGGGGAATCATCCCACGATCAGCAAGAGCTCCCGAAGCCACACATGACCACTCTCTTCTGTAGCGGAAGATGGGTCAAGGAGGAGTGCGGAGCGAAGCGTAGCAAGCTCCTTGAGGCATCTGGAGCGGAAGTAATCTTAGGCATGTGTGGATTCGGGGGCGGGTAATCAGCCGCTCTAATTGGCCTGCCGCATCGTGGTACGAAACCCCGCAAATAAGCAGGAATGTAACACCTAACGCCAAAATAAGCGGCGGTAAAAAGCAACAAGAGTAGTAGGGGTCAGGGCTTGTTTCGCGGATTTTATTGTGTATCTTGGCGGCATGGCAAGACCATTACGAATTGAATATGACGGCGCTGTTTATCATGTGACTTCGCGTGGGAATGCGCGTGGAGATATTTATTTATCAGATGATGATCGCCAGAT
>JAUZRF010000046.1 GCA_030950645.1 Mariprofundales bacterium | reverse complement strand
AAATGGCTGTCACTGCTCAGATTGCTTCCGGTTTTGCTGATAGCAAGGCGAAAAAGCTTAAGTTTACTACTGTAAATGAGCATTTTTCAACGCCGCTATCAGGAAAACCGGGAGTGAGCTGAGGAGCTACTATTCACAGAGTGAACTTTACGCCTTTGCGGTGGCATCGCCATCTGTAACGGTCGTGTGATCCTCATAGAGGCCATTTTTCTTCATCTTGAGATCCCACAAGGAGACTGCAACGGTGAATACAACGGCGACAATAGCAACATCAATCCACGATGATAGTAGCGGTGTATGATCAATGTCCTTGGCAAATGGGCTGATGATCCACATGTAACGCTCCAGAAAGGTGCCGATCAAGATGCTAATGGCCGGGAATAGCATCATGGCTGGAGAGTGGCGTACTGAGGTGAAGATCAGGCTTAGGAAAGGAATAAATGAATTGAGGAAGAAAAAGCTCCAAAATATGAACCAGTTCGGGCCATTCATCATGTTGTTATAGCGGCCAATCTCATCGGGAAGATCACCGTACCACATCACTAGATACTGCATGAAGAATAGATAGGTCCAAACAATGGTTAGTGCCAACATGATTTGGGCACAAAAATTAAACACATAATCATGGGTGGGGCGTTTTAAATCACCACGGGCGCGTAACACAAACAGCGATAGGATGAAAAAAGCTAAAAACATGCGCATCATGCTTTCAAAATGGTAGGGACCATAGATTGGACTCCACCAGCGTGGCCATTGGGTCATCTCAAAGTCCCACGCTACGATCGTACCATAGATGCAATACACCACCGGCCCTAGCAGTGCGATATTACGAAAACGGCGCCGTTGCTCAGGGGGAGCCGATGGGTATTCGTTTTTCTGAAGCTTGATAAAATAGGCACAATATGCCCAAACCGCAAGATAAAGGCCTAACTCGCGCAGCGTGAAGAATGTTCGGTTATGCCAACCATTCAGAGGTGCACCGTGGGTGTGCCCTGCCATCCATGGAAAACATTGCGGGCCGGCAGCCAGAATAATGAGTAGCAGCACTAATCCCAACGGAAAGAGTGCAGATGCGGATGCCATCAGGTAACGCACCTCAAAGCGCCATTTTGCATTGGAAAGATGCAATACTGAGCACCAAAACATACCAGCTAAGGGCAGATAGAGTACGAATAGATAGCTATCCATCAATATAGCCCAGTTTGCGAATGTCATCGTGATCATTTTTTGCCCCCTTTCGTGGGTTTAGCGACAGGCTCTTTTTCAAGTTTATGGCGAATATAATTCACAAGATGCCAACGCTCGGTTGAGGTGGTATCATAGCCATAGTGTGGCATAATATAGCTGCCAAAAGTAATGGTGCCCCAAATCCAACCATCGGTGAGCCCTTTGACATAATCCGATGTCAGATCGGCGGGCTGCAGCTCGAAAATCTTACCTACCGGTCCAGTACCCTTCCCGGTTACACCATGGCACGGCATGCAGTAGATACGGAATAGCGCTTGACCCATACGGATCGACTTTTTGGTGGGAGCAACGGGGTTAACCATTGTCTCTGCGGCATCACGATCGGCCACCTTGGTTCGTAGCCCACCAACGGGAACCGAGTTGGGAGGGTAGTTGATAACCGATCCCTCCTGCGGCTTAATGGACGGCTGATTCATTAGATCGCGTGACCATGGCCACGCCATCGCGGTGACCGGAATGGCTAGTAGGGCAACGATCATTACCAACTTTTTCATTGCGTTATTTCCCTGATCTCAAGAGGTTCAAATTTGTTGAGCACGTCTTTAATGGCTCCAATATTTTCTTTGGCTGTGGTGACTTCAATGCCGATCTGGTCATCACTAACTTTCTCATTGTAATGCTTGCTTAACCTTCGTGGCAGTCCGGCATAGGCCAGAAACGCACCTAAAGTGCACAACACTCCAAATAGAATGGTTCCTTCGTAGGCAATAACGATATCCGTAGGTAGGGGAATCACTGCCTTGCCACCTTGAGGCTGCACGGTGAACATTGATTGGGCCGCAGCTGCTACTAGCAGGAACGAACAGAGCGCACCCGTCACCGCGCCAAAGAAAGTAAAACGCTGGATAGGTTGATGAATTTCCCCCAGCATCTCCTCAACATCAGGATGTTCGATCGGAGAGAAAAGATCAATATCATCGATGATTTTTTCGCGGAGATCGAGCACCTTGAGTTCCATGACTACATCGCGCGCCTTGGTGAAATTATCAAAAGTGGCAAACAGAATATACTTTGGATGCTTCATGTCAGCCCCCGCTCTGTCTTGATGATCTCTTCTTGAATATCATGGATATTCTCAACCTCGTCGTGCAAGCCTTCTCGGCGACGATGGAAGGCCATCTCTTTGACCTCGTACATTGAAATGCTGGGGAACACCTTACAGAATAACAGGAACAACATGGTAAACCAGGCGAAACTTGCCGCAGTAATGGTGAGCTGAATGGTTCCCGGCCACACCACGCTCCAGGTCCAAGGCTCATGATTGCTGGCAAGCGGAGGGCTGACGATCTGGAAGCGCTCCAGCCACATGCCAAGCTGTAGTACGATGGAGAGCCAGAACATGCCCCACATGCTGCGTCGCACCTTTTGAAATGCCATGGCAAATGGTGCAATCATGGCACAGATCAGCATACCCCAGACTACTGGCGCATACGGGCCAATAAACTTCTGGATCAGAACCTCTTTCTCAAACATATCATTGGAGTACCAGATCGATACATATTCACCCAGATTGAGAAAGTTCCATACCAAAGCAATGGCAAAGGTGAGTTTGGCAATCTTTTCCATAATCTCTTCGGTCATGTACGCCTCAAACCTGAACAGGTAGCGCAGCATCACAAACAGGGTGATAATAGCAGCACAGCCAGAGTAGAGCGCGCCCGCTACAAAGTAGGGTGGGAATGAGGTGATGTGCCAGTCGGGTACGATCGACATGGCGAAGTCCGATGCCACGATGGAGTGTACCGATACCGCCAGCGGCACTAGGAAACAGGCAACGATCACATAGGTTTTGCGGAAGGCCATCCACTCCCGCGCTCGACCCATCCAGCCCAGTGATAGTGCGGTATAGAGTGGTTTGCGCCAGCCAGTGGCATTGTCACGGCAGATCGCCATATCTGGGATCATACCAACATAGAGGAATAGGGCTGAACTGGTGGCATAGGTGGTGATAGCAGCAGCGTCCCACAGCAGCGGCGAACGAAAGTTTGGCCAGATGGTGCGCTCATTTGGATAAGGCATCACCCAGTAAAGATCCCAAATACGACCCAAATGAATGATCGGAAAGAGGGCTGCGGTTAAGATGGAGAATAGCGTCATCGCTTCAGCAAAACGGTAGATCGGCTTACGCCAGTCGGCCTTGGTGAGTAGCAAAATAGCGGAAAGCAGGGTTCCTGAGTGGCTCATGCCGATCCAAAATACAAAATTGGAGATGTAAAGTTGCCAGTAGTGTGGCCGATTCATCAACGCAACACCGAGACCGTTGTCATACTGGTATTTTTCGGCGCCAACGCCGACCAGTACCACCAGGACGCAGATTGCGATAACAACCCAAAATAGAGGCCTGGGCGACTGCAAGCTTTCTAGTACATCTTTATTGATTCTAGACCATTCAATGTCTTTCATGGTTTCAGCGCTCAATGGAAGCCCTCCCTAGGATTGTTCCTGATCATTGCGATATGATGCTTAAATTTCTGTATCCCGAACGCGATCCATGTACATCACGCTCGGCTCTACATTCAACTCTTCGAACACGCGGTAGCCGCGCACATCCTCTGGCTTATCCTGCTCATGCCGGTTCAGCTTAACCTGATGATCTGCCCAAAGTTGATGCACTCGACTGCTCTTATCCTTGAGGTTGCCAAATACAATCGCTTGTGTGGGGCAGGTCTGCTGGCAGGCGGTCACGATAGTGCCGTCCTCGACGCTGTGGGGATGCCCCTCATCTTCGGCATGATCTTTACCCGCACGGATTCGCTGGACGCAGAAGGTGCACTTTTCCATGATCCCCTTGCTGCGTACAGAGAGGTCAGGATTGAGTTGTTGCTCAAGAGGTTCAGGGAGATCCTTCCAAAAGTCGAAGAAGTTGAAGTAACGCACCTTGAACGGGCAGTTGTTGCCACAGTAGCGAGAACCGACACAGCGGTTATAGACCTGAGCATTGAGGCCGTCCGGCGTGTGGTAGGTCGCAGCGACCGGACACACGGGTTCGCATGGAGCATGGTTGCACTGCTGACACATCATCGGAATGAAATGGGCACCGCGTTCGGGATGGTCGCTGGGCTCTTTCTGACCAATTTCAGGAGAGTCATCTGGCTCAGTCCAGTAGTGTTCAATGCGCATCCAGTGCATGGCATAACCCGATGCAAACTTCTCTTTACCAACGACAGGAAGATTATTTTCGACATAGCAAGCGGTGACGCATGCACCACAACCGGTGCATTTATCTAGGTCAATCGCCATGCCCCACATGTAGGGCTCATTTTCATAATAGTCCCGTTTCCGTAGATCCGACCAGTTCTCGAGCATTCTCCTCAATCCCATGGCTTAAACCTCCTTCTCTGTCCGATTGAAATCTTCGGCAGAGATCGTTTTGACGAGCTTTCGACCGGCTTGGTGGAAGGTGTGGCTCTCTTGCACCAGATCGCCGGTTGCCAGTGTAGTGATCTTGCCATAATCGGCGATTTTTTCGATCTGTATCCGAGTGGCCGCAACGGATAGTTCGCCGGTGTCATCATCGTAAGTAGGATTCAAAAGCTCAAAGGGGTTGACCCCGATCCCTTTCGCATAGCGGCCATATTCGGTATGACCCTGGCCCAGCGGGATGGCAATCGCCTCGGGATGAATGCTTGCAATGACCACTGCATCGACGATGAGCGACTTAGCAATAATATCTCCAGCCTCCGAGCTGACCTTGATTTTGTCTCCGGTTTTGATACCAAGTTTGGCAGCAGTTTTTGGATGAATCTCCAGCCAAGAATCCCATACCACGGCACTAAGTTGATCCGGAAGCTCTTGGAGCCAAGGTAGGTTGGCATGGCGACCATCCCACAGGCCAAGTCGAGGTGAAGGGATCAAGGTGTATGGGTATTTTCCACCAGGGCTGGTCGGGACGCGCAGCTTGGGTAAGATCGCGGATGCCCTGAGCGTGTTGGCGGTGGTTTTGAATTGCACCTGACCATCAGAAAGCATGGTTTGCACCAATGCCTCTTGATCGGTTTCACCATCAACTTGGGGTTTGGGCATCGTGGCCATTTTACCTTTCATGGAGGAGAGTGCATCAATCAGGTAGGCGTGGTAATCACCCCAATGTTTAAAGCTTGGATTGACACCCTTGATCAGTGTGAGCATGACCTCACCAAAGGCTTTGGTCGAATCCTTACCGAACACGGGATACATGGTGGGCTGACGCAACCCCAGTACGCCATCCTTTGCCGGGTAAAGTGGGTAACTACTGCCCCACTCCTCTAACGAAGAGTGAATCGGAATCACCAAGTCACAGGCCAAGGTGGTTTCGTCTGGAAACATAGAAAACGCAACGCGAAATCCAGCTTTAGCAAAGGCTTTCTTGGCCTCCATAAATGCGGGCGCATGATAGAGTGGGTTGGTGCCATGGACGACCACGGTATCGATCTTACCGCGGTGAAGATCCTGAATCACTCTGCTGAGTTTTGCCCAACCACCACTACGAGCGCCGAGATCAGGGAAGGGCATCTGTGCACGCGGCAGTACGGTCTTACCCACATTACCTAGCATTACATTAAGGAGGTGTGCGGCCAAGGCTGCCTGCTCCCCTTGCTCACCATTTTCAGCAGACCATCCGGAGAGCACCAAGCTGGGCGTCCGTGTAGTGAGGTGGTGGTGGATTTTACGGATTTGCGCCTCTGGCACATCGGTAATATTTGCAAACTCAGCAATATTAATCTGTTTCAGCGCCTTGGACATTTCGTTAGGAATGCGGGCGGCATAATGCGGATCGCTCGCAAGCAGTGAGGCGATTGCCAGTGCCAGATGCCCCTCGGTACCAGGGCGAATCGCAATCCAGCGATCGGCATTGGAGCCGGTGAGTGTCATTTTGGACTCTATCTGCACCAGTGTGCCACGAGATGGCTTGCGGAACTCCGCATATTGTGAGGCGAAATGTACTGGCGACATCCATGTGCCCAGGAAATCCGCCCCGAAAGAGACAATCAGATCGGCCTTGGCCAGATCGAATATAGGGAGTCGTTCCCCATAGACTTTTTCTTGCGCGGATAGTCCAACTTCCGGAACCATGGGATCAAAATTGACCCAGTTTTTGGAGCCAATCGCGTCCATGTACTCGCGGATCAATACCGCATCATGACCGCTTTCCACGCCGCCTATCCAAGCCAGTTTTTTGTTTGGGGTACCGAGATGTTTGGTTAGTGCTTTGTTGGCATCATCCCAAGAAACCTCAACCAATTTACCGTTCTTGCGCGCCATTGGTTTGTGTAGGCGGTCAGGATTGTAGTGGCCATGCAAGCCAGCCTGTCCCATTGGGCACAATCGGCCGACATTGATGGCGGATTGCGGGTTTCCCTCTAGCTTGAGAACGCGACCTTCGCGAACCCTTGCATGCGTTCCGCAGCCCGCAGGGCATTGCTGGCAGATGGATGCATAGTAAATTTCATTGCCGGGGACGACAAAGTCTTGGGGATCGACATTCGGCAAGACATGCTCTTTACGCACCTCAAGATCAACCTCGTTGATAAGATCCGTGTCGCCACATCCGCTCAATACCAACGCACCGCCAGCACTTCCAAGACCCATCGCCTTTAGGAAGGTGCGACGACTCGGATTGGAGTTTTTTTCGTTCTCACTCATTATCTTCTCGCTCCTTAATTCCGTTGCCGAATCAGAAATGACATTTCCAACAATCGTGCGGTGCATGCACAATCTTAGCTTTCACACTGTCTGGTAGTCGGCGATTGAGTTTTTCAATGACGGAATTAGGAATCGATTTGGGGTGCTCAGGATCCATCACTGCCAATTGAGGAAAATCAACATCCATCACTGCCTGATCGGTTGGTGCGACGGGGATCATCCAGCGTTTTGCCGGTTTCGGGTGACCAATGTCGGACACGCCTTGAAACTGTTTGTGGCAGCTCAGACACCATCCCATGGTCATAGCACGCACTTTGCGGCCTACGGAGAAGGTTTTGACATCGCCATGGCACATTCCACACACCTGTTGCGTGGGGCGGCCATCTTGAAAAATAAAGCGCTGAATATGCCGTTTATGGGTAAAGTAGACAAAGTCTGGCATGTCATGGACTTTCAACCATGGGATTGGTTTTTTCTGTTCCCAGTACGAGAACAGCTTTTTAATGCGCGGCTTGTTCCGCACGGATGGAAGATGCAGATGGCAGCCAATGCACTTGGATACTGGGGGTATGCCAGCCACTTTACTGCGACGCGCAAAGGTATGGCAGTACATGCAGTTGATCTTATATTTGCCCGCATGGCGAGAGTGCGGAAATTCGATGGGTTGCTGCGCGGTGCTGACATCATCCGCCCATGCAGTGACGGGCAGCACAGCTCCCGCGAGGAGTAGGGTAAGGGCTACCAATCCGAACAACCAAGGCGTACCTGCTCTCTGACACATATGTAAGAACCCCTTTTTCATGTCCCATTCGGCAACGCTTTCCGCCATTGGGCCGCGCTGCCGATTTTTTTTAAATAGCATTGCTAAAGTCACTATCCAGTAATTGTTGCAGAGCCTAGTTCGCGCAGCTCAGCAATTGCCGCAGCGTAGTCGGGCTTGCTGTACACGGCTGAACCCGCCACAATGACATCTGCTCCAGCAGTAACTACCTCGTTCACGGTGCTGGCATTGACACCACCATCTACTTGTAGTGAGGCGTTGCTGCCCGCTGCATCCAGCATTTTTCGAGCTTCGCGAATTTTGTCCGTCACGGCATGGATGTAGGATTGGCCGCCATAGCCAGGATTGACGCTCATGAGTAGCACCAGATCCACACAGTGCATGACATTGGCAATGGTAGATACCGGTGTGGCTGGGTTGAGGCTGACGCCCGCCTTTTTACCCAAGCTGCGAATATATTGCAGGGCGCGTTCTAAGTGAATACATGCCTCTTGGTGAACCGTGATGATATCCGCACCAGCTTTTGCGAAGGCATCGAGCTGCCGGTCTGGCTCCACAATCATAAGGTGGACATCAAGCGGCTTGTTGGTATGCGGGCGAATCGCCTTGACGATGTTGTCGCCGATGGTGATGGGCGGCACAAAACGACCATCCATGACATCGACATGAACCCAATCGCACCCCCCTTCGTCGATGGCGCGGATCTCGCGACCCAAGTCCGCAAAGTCGGCTGAAAGGATAGATGGGGCAATTAAAAGCTGTTTCATAGGCCGCGAATACCTAACGCCGAAGATGAATGATGTCTAGTGTTAATTTCATACTGTATTCATAGAAGGTACAGTTCAATCCTGAACGATTTTGGGCATTTATTGTCAGATAAAAAAGGTGGTTATTGCGTGAATATTATTGGAAAAAAAGTAGTTTTGACTGGCGCGGCTGGAGGTATGGGGTCGGCTTTGGCCGTGGCTTTGTCTCAGCGCGGCGCGCAATTGGTGCTGGTGGATCGCGATGCGCCGGCGTTGCAGGCGCTGGCGAAACGGTTGGATGGAGCCCATGCAGTGACCGGAGACCTTGCTTCCACGACGGGTTGTAAGCATGTGGCCGATGAGATTTCGTCTCTGTTGGGTGGGGTCGATCTACTGATTAATTTAGCCGGATTGAATAGCTTTCGTCCTTTTGAGGAGGAGGATCCACAGGCGATTGAACGCTTGATCCATGTCAATCTGTTGGCACCGATGCTGCTCACGAACCTGTTATTGCCATCGATGTTAAGCCAGGGAAGTGGTCGGATTGTGAATGTGGGCTCGGTATTTGGTTCGATCGGTTTCGCATGGTTTAGTACATATTCTGCTAGCAAGTTTGGTCTGCGCGGGTTTTCAGAAGCGTTGCGCCGAGAGTTAGCGGATACTGGCGTTCGCGTCACTTATGTAGCTCCCCGTGCGGTGAAGACTCCGATGAATAGTGATGCCATCATCCGCATGGGCGAAGCTACCGGCATGAATATGGATCTGCCGGAACGGGTGATCACCCGAATTGTTGCTGCAATTGATGATGATCGTAAGGATAGCTATATTGGATTTCCTGAATCGCTCTTTGTACGCATCAATGCTATTCTTCCGCGTCTGGTAGATTGGATGCTGGCGAAGCAGAATCGCATCGCAGCCAAGTTTGCACGCCTGTAAATTAAAAGTAACTGCTCAGATTGCTTGCGGTTTTATCTGATAGCAAGGTGAAAAAGCGGAGTTTACTACTGTCAATGAGTATTTTTCAACGCCGCTATCGGGAAAGCCGGGAGTGAGCTGAGTAGTTATAAATAAAAAGGAGTTTTGAAGATGAAGAAGTATTTAATGGCCTTGATAGCTGTGCCCTTAGTGTTATTTAGTGGCAATGCGTTTGCGCAATCGCCCTATGTTGGCATTGGCCTAGGGGCGATTGAGATGAATACCGGTGTCGCAAAAAAATCGGCCTTGGGTGGTTTTTTGCGGTTGGGGTATGATTTCACGGACTTCAATCGTTTTCTTGGCGCGGAGTTTCGGGTGGGAACCTCAGCACGCGCATCAAGAGCTAAGGTGGATTATTTTTTGTCAGGCTTCTTGAAATTGAATTTGGAACTGACGCGTCAGTTTAAGGGATATGGTTTGATCGGGGCAACCAATCTGAAAACCAGTTATCAAACGGCTTCAGTGACGCGATCCAAGACTGGTGGAGCATTTTCCTTTGGCTTTGGCGGTGAATACCGCATTGATCGCGACCTCTCGCTGGCGGGTGAGTGGGTGCGTTATGCCACTAAGGCGGATGCGAGTACCCTGAATACCAGCAGTTTTTCTGGGCTGGATGTGAATGGGTTTACACTCAATGCCGCCTACCATTTTTAGGATGGATGCCATGAAATTAATGATACAGCGGCTGGTAATCACGCTACTTTTGAGCTTGGGCGTAAGTGGTATCGTGGCCGCAGCAGAGCCGGATCATGATGTGATGACGCAGGTAGTGCAATTGCAACATGGTTGGGCGCATATCAGTTATGAGGTGGCAAAAGATCAACGCGAGGAGGCGTTCACCAAATTGGTCGCTCAGGCAAACGCGGTGGTGGTAGCGTATCCGCAACATGCTGAGCCCTTGATCTGGGAGGCGATTATTCGCGCCAGTCTCGCAGGGGCGAAAGGCGGATTGAGCGCCTTAGGCTTGATGAAGGATGCCAAAAAGTTACTGGAACAGGCGATCAAGATGGATGGCCAAGCACTGCATGGCGCTGCCTATACCTCGTTGGGTAGCTTTTACTATATGGTGCCGGGCTGGCCGATTGGCTTTGGTGATGATGACGATGCGTTAAAGTACTTGCAGCAAGGGCTGGCGATTGCACCGGATAATATGGATGCCAACTACTTTATGGGTGATTACTGGCTCGACCAAGGTGAGAAGGCTAAGGCGATCCCCTACTTGGAGAAGGTGTTGAAGTTGCCGGATGTGGCAGATCGTCCGGTATATTCCAAGGGGCGGAAAGCTGAGACTGTGGCCAAACTGGCTCAGGCACGGTGAGGTAGCGAACGCGTTTATCATCCGCGCATGTAACTACTCAGCTCACTCCCGGTTTTCCTGATAGCGGCGTTAAAAAATGCGCATTTACAGTAGTAAACTCCGCTTTTTCGCCTTGCTATCAGAAAAACCGGAAGCAATCTGAGCAGTTACAGCCATTTTTAGGTAGGGTGCTGAGTAATTACCACACCCAAGGATCACGGATAGCGATGGTTAGCGTGTTGTGCAGCTGTTCCAAACATCACTCCCGTGGGCGGATTCGTCGGAATGCTCCGCCAAGACCTCTTGCTGTACCATCGTGCGCAGTTCGCGAATACCCATCCCTTTGCTGGCCGAAGTCGGCAGCGGAACCCGCCCGCTGCCCAAAACGGCAGTCATCTCGCGCAGCCGTGCTCCGCGCTGATTGCCAGAAAGCTTATCCGCCTTGGTCGCGACCGGAATCCACCGAATTGCCGCCGCATCAAGCCAGGAGATCAGTTGCAGATCGTGCGGTTTGGGGCCGTGGCGAATATCGAGCAACATCAACACCCGCTTCGGCGCACTTGCACTCCTCAGATAGGATGAAATCAGCGCACCCCAACGCGCCTGCTCCCCTTTGCTTGCTCGGGCAAAGCCATACCCGGGCAGATCAACCACCAGCAGGCGTTCATCAACCGCAAATAGGTTAAGCAACCGGGTACAACCCGGATTTTTGGAGGTTTTCACCAGACCCTTACGCCCGAACAGCGCATTAAGTAACGAAGATTTACCCACATTGGAGTGCCCCGCCACCGCCACCGATGGCATTCCCAGCGCAGGAAATTGCGCCAATTGCGCCACGGACATCACAAAGTTGGTATGCGGCCATTGCAGCGCATCAGCATCCATAATACGAACCTCGGCGGGAAAGTGGCGCTAAAAAATGGAGCCGATGATCCGAGTTGAACGGACGACCTGCTCATTACGAGTGAGCTGCTCTACCAACTGAGCTACATCGGCGCTTGAAAAAATGGCACCAAACCCACTCGGCACCAAGCGGGTGCAACCCTAAGAAACCACGCAACTCTGGGCAAGATAATCCACAATCTCCGGCAATGCCTCATGCAGATTACGCTGAGGCTGAAACCCCAATTCACGCGTGATTTTCGCTGAGGAGTAGTGCGCAGAACCGCAAAGTTTCGCCAACACATCCGAATCAAACATGAAACGACGACCCCGCACACTGCCAATACCATCACCCACTATTGCCAGCATTTGCAACAGCCACAACGGCACATGCCAAGGCGGCACCCGTTGATCCAACGCTTCACACACCCACGCATAGATCTGCCGAGTAGAATACGCCTCGCCATCGGTGACGATATAGATCTCTCCGGCAGCAGCGGATCTTTCCGCCGCCAGCAGGGCGGCTTGCACCACATCATCCACATGCACCATCGAACGCCGATTGGGCAGATCAGGCAACGAAGGGAAGGTTCCAGCGCGAATCGAGCGAATCATTTTGGATAAATTACCCTTTTCGGAATCACCATACACCATCGCCGGACGAATCACCACCGGGTAAGGGAGATAGCCACCATCCAGCACCAACCTCTCCGCCGCGCGCTTGGATTGGCCATACGGCGTGGTGGGCTCTGCCGACACCGTCTCATCCATCACCCCATCCAGATCGCCTGCGGCCTTGGTGCTACTAAAGTAGACCAAGCGCTGCACCCCCTGCTCCCGGCAAGCCTCTAGTAACCGCCGAGTGGCATCGGTATTGGTGTGAAAATACTCATCCACACTCTGCTGTGTCTCCGCCAAAGCATGCGCCTTACCGGCAAGATGAAAAACGGT
The DNA here is from genome assembly GCA_030950645.1 of Mariprofundales bacterium. Taxonomy (GTDB): domain Bacteria; phylum Pseudomonadota; class Zetaproteobacteria; order Mariprofundales; family J009; genus JAUZRF01. Next base: position 22 of record JAUZRF010000046.1, on the reverse strand, counting down.
GTCGATTCCCGCAAGCGCTGCA
>JAUZRF010000045.1 GCA_030950645.1 Mariprofundales bacterium | reverse complement strand
CAATATGCGCTCGGATACCGCATTGAGCGCCTCCATATCCTCAAGTTTAAGGCGGAAGGTATTGTTGTCGTATGTGGGATTCTTTACCACCTCAGGCGTTTCAACATAACGGCTCACCTCGTCGAAGCGGAGTTCGTTATTTTTATCAAGGACGCCCCCCCTGAACTCGATAGAGGATATGTGCCCCTCGCCGGTGGAACGAAAGCTGAGTATGACCCTTCTTTCGCCCTTCTCCATCTCCTGCTGGTTTGGGTGGTCTACAATGGAAGGATTAAAAAAGGCAGCCGCCTCAATGGAATATTCGTGGGTGAAATAGGCCCCTATCAGGGAACGCCTGTCGTCAGACATTTCAATATCGGCAGGGAGGTATTTTTCTACCTCATCGAAATGTCTTCTAAAGATTTGCCACACATTCTTGTGTCGCATAGAAAAACTGGCGATAAGCTCTTCTAGGTTGATGTTAACCTCATCCTCAGAAAGGGATATGACGCGATCTATGATGTGCCTGATCCGGCTCTCTCCTCCCGGAAGATAAAATTTGGTGATAACCCTTCCAGGATGGGAGGCAAACTTGTCTTTACGCCTTTCTATATTCAGCGGTTTTAGCGGTATTTTCATATATCCTCACATATACAATAACTTGGTAACTACTCAGCACCCCACCCGAAAATGGCTGTAACTGCTCAGATCACTTCTTGTTTTTCTGATAGCAAGGCGAAAAAGCGGAGTTTACTACTGTAAATGCGCATTTTTCAACGCCGCTATCAGGAAAGCCAGAAGTGAGCTGAGTAGTTACCATATCTCTTCTACAGCGGGGGTCTTACCCTGCTACCGAGGCACATCTCCACCAGTTCTTCTATTCTGGCAGTCCCGACACACATAACAGAATCGGCACCGGCCCAGTATATTTTTACGGTGCCGTCATCTTCAGGGACTGCGCCACAGGTAAAGACTACATTTGGGACATAGCCTGTCATCTCCCAAGGGTCTTCAGGCTGAAGTATCCAGTCGTCGGAAACACCAATAATCTTTGAAGGATCTTCAAGGTCATGCAGGGCAACGCCGAGCCTGTAGACGGCACCTGCCATGGTCTCAAAAACGCCGTGGTAGATATGGAGCCAACCCTTCTCTGTGGCGAAAGGGGTGGCGCCAGGGCCTATCTTCATCTCGTCCCAGTGATAGGGGACAGATTTCATCACCACCTTCGAGTCTCCCCAATGAATCAGGTCGGGGGAATAGGATATGCAGATCGACCAGGGTGATATCTCCGAGTGAGGGCGGTCGAGCCGCACATAGCGACCGTCGACCTTCCTCGGAAAGAGGACCACATTTCTCATATCGGGCTGGGAGATCATCGCCACCCGTTCAACAGATTGGAAGTCAGCGGTTCTCGCCAGAGCTATTCTCACACCATGCCTTGAGTAGGCGCTGTAGGTGAGGAGATAGTCCTCTCCCTCCATCGCACAGATGCGCAGGTCTTCCACACCGAACGCCTCATATTCGGCAAATACCCCTTCGGTAGCAGGTGTAATGAAGGGCTCGGGGGAAGCCGTAAAGGCAAACCCGTCTTCACTCTCAGCCTTACCGATAATGGATCTGCCATTTCTTAAATGCGACCTGAAGAGCATGATGTATCGCCCTTCATGTTTAACGACGCCGGCATTGTGTACCGTCTCCACAGGGTAAGGGATGTCATGCTTGGTCAGCACGGGGTTCTTTTCGTATCGCGTTATCACAGATGTCATAGTTTTCCTCCTAACTGCGTCCAAAATCATCCTCCAGCCGCTCGATGTCATCCTCTCCGAAGTAATCACCGCGCTGCACCTCTACGAAGGCCATATTCTCCGTCCCCCGATTCGCCATCCTATGGGCTGATCCTATCGGAATATCTATGGAATCACCCGCTTTCAGTATGATCTCGCGGTCGTCAAGGGTGGCTACCCCTTCGCCGTAGATGATGTGCCAGTGCTCGGATCGTCGCTTGTGTCTCTGCAAGCTTAACCGCTTTCCGGGATATACGATAATACGCTTCACCTTGTGGTTCGGATCGTCGGCGAAAACCTCGTAATATCCCCAAGGTCTGCGATCCTCGCGTTTGGTCTTTTCGATGATCTCTTCGTAAACCTTAATGTAATCGTTCACCATCCTGTCGACGGAAAAGTTTGCTTCTATAAATTTCCGGCAGTCGGCTCGGTTGATCTCACCAAGTTTTTCCACGGCATCAACCGCCTCTTCCACAGTGGAGACGAGGTATCCGTTGAGGCCGTTCCGTATGAGTTCCGGCATACTCCCCCTGTTGAAGGCAATCACCGGCGTTCCGCATGCCATCGCCTCGATGACGGACAGTCCGAAAGGTTCGTTGAAGTTAATCGGATGTAGCAGGGCGCTTGCACCCTTCAGGAGTGCATCCCTCTTTTCGGGGCCGACGCTGCCGACGAAGGTAATGCCGTTATGATCAAGGTGAGGCTTCACCTCACGCTCGTAGTAGACTTCATCCTGGATGATGCCGGCCATCATGAGCCTGCTTCCGGTACGCAGGGCGATCTCTATCGCCTCTTTAGCGCCCTTATCCGGATGTATTCGCCCGAAGAAGAGAAGGTAATCCCCTTGTGGATCGGGATTGAAGGTGAACGCATCGAGATCTATGCCGTGATGTATCGTCCTGATATAATCGAGATTGTCCGCCTTATCGGCCTCGCTTATGGCGATGTAGAAGGCCCTGCCGTTGTACTTTTCATAGACGGGCAGAATACGGGGGGAAGAGAACCCGTGAATGGTCGTGACCAAGGGTGTATCGACCAACCCGCTGTAGGTGAGTGGGAGAAAATCGAAATGGTTATGTATGATGTCGAAGTCGCTGGCTCGGTCAAAGAGCTCCGAGATATGGAGTGACTCCATCACCTTCGGATCTGAATTTTCATTCTCCTCGTAGCCTTGTTTGCAGACCGAATGGAGATGGCCCTTTGTCATCGAATCTCCAGTGGCAAAGAGGGTGACTTCTATACCTTTGGCGACGAGCCCCTCTGTGAGAAGGGATACAACCCTCTCCCATGGGCCGTAATGGCGCGGCGGGGTCCTCCAGGCGATAGGTGAAAGCATGGCGATATGCATGATATTTTCTCCGAGAAATTATATTGAACTAGTCTGGAGAGCCTCTTTAGTAAGCTGTCACAGTAACCACTCCGCACCCCAGCCTTCCACCTAGGGGGGAGAAGAGGTTACAAACCATAAGGAATTTGGTCTGTTACGGATTCCAGCGCAGAAACGCATGTAGCAGGTCTAGGCCCGCTTGCTGGCTCTTTTCGGGATGGAACTGCACCCCGAGTAGGTTATCGCGGCCAATTGCTGCCGCAAAACGCACACCGCCGTGTTCGCTCTCCGCCAAGGTGTGTGCCAGATGTTGGGGTTGGCAGTAGTAGGAGTGAACAAAATAGAGCTGGCGATGATCTATTGCTGACAGCACCGGATGCAACGGATCGGCTATCACCACATCATTCCACCCCATATGCGGAATTTTGTGGCCCGCTGCAGGCAAATCTGGTGGAAACGGCACCACCTCCCCTGCAATCAGATCCAGTCCATCGAAACAGCCAAACTCATAGGATCGCGTCAGCAACGCTTGCATGCCGAGACAGATACCAAGTAGCGGAGTGCCCGCAGCAACCGCCTGATGCAGTGCACCATCGAGCGCCCGCTCCCTTAGTGTTGCCATACAGTCACGAAAGGCGCCAACACCGGGGAAAACAATCCGCGTGCAGCCCACCAAATCGGTCGCTTGCCGTACCCGTTTCACCCTGCCGCCCACATGTTCCAACGCCTTCGTCACCGAGTGAATATTCCCCATGCCGTAATCAATCAGCGCAATCATGGTTGCAAAAAACGGCCCCGAGGAGGTAGCGGCCACCCCATGTTGTTACAGCGTCCCTTTGGTCGAAGGGATACCCGATTGGCGTGGATCGGCCTCTACGGCCATCCGTAACGCACGGCCAAATGCCTTGAAAATAGTCTCGATGATATGGTGGTTATTGTCACCACGAATGGCATCAATATGTAGCGTAATGCGGCCATGGTTGACCACTGCCTGAAAAAACTCGTGGAACAAGTCCACATCAAAATTCCCCACCGTCTCTCGTGGAAACTCGACGCCATAAATCAATCCTGGACGACCGGACAGATCCAGCACCACCCGCGATAGCGCCTCATCAAGTGGAACATAGGCATGCCCATAACGCACCACCCCATCCTTATCGCCCAAGGCATCGCGCAAGGCCTCACCGAGGCAGATACCGATATCCTCTACCGTGTGATGATCGTCAATTTCACGATCTCCTGTTGCCGTCAGGGTCAAATCAATTAACCCATGACGGCTAATCTGCTCCAACATATGGTCAAGAAACGGAATCGAGCTTGCGATCTCACTCTTGCCACTGCCATCAAGATTGATCGAAAGTTCAATTTTAGTCTCTTTGGTCGCGCGCTCAATGGTCGCCTGCCGTGCATGATGGCTCATATTACCCCCTCCCGAATGGCGCTCAGAAGCGCATCATTTTCCTCTGGCGTGCCAACGGTCAGCCGCAAGCATCCTGCCAGATTCCCTCCCGCCTGATGCATGTTCTTGACCAAGATATGCTGCATCTTAAGCCAATCAAACATCCCGTTGGCATCGCGCACCCGCAGTAAAATAAAATTGGCCTGCGATGGATAAGGGCGCACCCCATCAATCGTCTCCAACTGTTCAAATATCCGTTCTCGTTCATCAACAATACGCTGACACTGCGTGGAAAAAAGTTTAAGATGTCGCAACAAAAACCGCGCTGAGGCCTGAGTCAGTGCGTTGATATTGTATGGCAATCTAACCTTGTTGAGCTCAGATATCGTGCCGGCATCACCCAGCACATAGCCTAACCGTAGCCCCGCCCACCCCATTTTAGAGAAGGTGCGTAGCACCAATACATTGGGCGCAATTAAATTCGTGTGGGTACGATCTGCAAAAGGACGATACGCCTCATCGATAACCACCAGACCGCGAAACCCTTCCGTGATAGCTCGCACCGTCTCCGCTGGCCACATATTGCCGGTTGGATTGTTGGGGCAAGCAAGAAAAATAATTGCTGCCTTCTCGCGACCACAGGTGCGTAGTAAGCTCTGGGCATCAAGTTGGAACTCCGCATCCAGCCGTACCGTCACTACGGGGCGTTTCACCCAACGCGATATCAGTTCATACATCACAAAGGTGGGCGTCGGCACCGCACAGGCACCCGGATCCGCCGCCATTAGCAACATCTGAATAATCTCATCGGAGCCGTTGCCAAGCAGCACCTGATCCGCCTCCAAGCCATCAAGTTCGGCAATCATGCCGCGCAGTTTCGCCATATCCGCATCGGGGTAGCGATTGATCCCCTCCTCCGCCAACAAATCCTGCCAGCCCTGATGCAATGCGCTCGGCATCGGGTAGGGATTCTCCATGGCATCAAGCTTAATCATGCCATCGCTACCAGGAACCCGATAGGCAGAAAGGGAACGAATATCTTTACGAATCATCCGTTCTCCTTCATCGCCATGCGCAACTCAATGGTCAGTGCATGTGCCTGTAGCCCCTCACGATGCGCCAAATGGGCGGCAGCGCCACCAATGATATCCAGCGCCTGTCGGCTACCGCGAATCACACTGCTACGCTTTTGAAAATCATCAACCCCCAGCGGTGAGGAGAAGCGCGCGGTACGGTTGGTCGGTAGCACATGGTTGGGGCCAGCCACATAATCGCCCAGCGCTTCCGGCACAAAATGCCCCATGAAGATAGCGCCTGCATGACGAATGCTCGGTAACATGGCATCAGGGTCATCCAACGCCAATTCGAGATGTTCAGGCGCAATCACATTGACCACTTCAGCCGCTTGAGTCAGATCAGCGACCTGAATCAAGGCGCCGTGTGCCGCTACCGATGCCCGCGCAATCTTTTCTCGCGCCAGCTGTTGCAGCTGGCTCTCAATCTCCACCGCCACAGCCTTGAGCAGTGCGCCATCCGTGGAGATGAGAATACTCTGTGCAGCCTCATCATGCTCGGCCTGCGACAAAAAGTCTGCGGCAATCCACACCGGATTGCCACTATCCGCTACCACCACAATCTCTGACGGCCCCGCGATCATATCAATGCCACAACTGCCAAACACCTGGCGTTTGGCAGCGGCGACAAATTTATTGCCGGGGCCAACGATCTTATCAACCCCAGGAACACTCTCGGTGCCATAGGCCAATGCGGCCACCCCTTGCGCACCACCAACCGCAAAGCCCTGCTGCACGCCACCGATAAAGGCTGCGGCCAACACCAGATCGTTGAGCTCACCGCCAGGGGTTGGTACCACCATCACGATCTCATCCACACCCGCCACCACTGCTGGCACGGCGTTCATCAACACCGAAGAGGGGTATGCAGCCTTACCGCCGGGCACATAAAGACCAACCCGATCCAGTGGCGTAATGCGCTGGCCTAATGTCATGCCGGCGGCATCGGTATAGCTCCAATCCTGCTGAATCTGATGCTGGTGGTAATCACGGATACGATCGGCTGCCAACTGCAGCGCCGCGCGATCCTGCTCAGAGACCGCATTCCATGCCTGCTCCATGCGGTCACGACTGATCACCATCCCCTCCGGCGTACATCTCCAACCATCGAAGCGCGCAGTGAAGTCACAGAGGGCGGCATCACCCTTCGTGCGCACCTGACGCAAAATGTCAGCCACCAACGACTGCAGATCCTCACCGGTATCGGCCTCACGCGCCAAAAGCCGTGTTAGCTGCGCATCGAAGCCATCGTTAGAATAATCAAGCCGCTGAATAATCACCGTTAATTCCCCTGTCCCGCGACCAGTTGACGCAACTGGCGAATCAACGGCTGAATCTGTGCCGACTTGGTGGCATAGCTGGCGGGGTTGACGATCAAACGGCTGGAGATATCAATAATCGTCGCCCGCTCTACCAGACCATTGGCGCGCAAAGTGCCGCCGGTCTCGACCAGATCGACGATACAATCGGCCATCCCTACCAAGGGGGCGAGCTCCATCGAACCATAAAGATGGATCAACTCCGCCTGAATACCACGGTCACGAAAAAAGTCTGCCGCCAACCGATCATATTTGGTCGCCACCCGCATCGTGCTACCGGCCTCAAGCAGCATCGGGTCGGGGTGATCCTGGGGAGCGGCCACACACAAACGGCAGCGACCAATGCGTAGATCGAGCGGTTCATACACCTGTGGGCACGCCTCAAGCAGCAGATCACGACCAACAATGCCGATATCCGCCGCCCCGCGTTCGACAAAAGTGCAAACATCGGCCGCGCGAATAATCAGAAACTCGCACCCATCAGGGCCAGGTAAAATCAGCTTGCGGCTCTTCACATCCTCTGCGGATGGTGCCATGCCCACCTGCGCCAGCAACGGCACAATCTGCTCAAGCAGTCGTCCCTTGGCTAAGGCGATCTTCAGCATGGATCTGCTCGAAAATCTGGCAAAGTGGGGGAAGATTGAACCAGCGAGCCGCCGAGGCAGCGAGAAAAGGAAAAGATCGGTGCACGATGATCAATTTCCTCCATGTTGGGTAGTGAAAAACGGTTTTTAGCCAAGACCCTCTCCTCCTAGCATCGAGTGGCCATTGCTGCGCCGCTCAATCACCGCACCAAGCTTGCCCAGCTTCTCTTCAATGCGCTCATAGCCGCGATCGATATGGTAAATGCGTGAAACCGTTGTCTCCCCTTCCGCCGCCAGCCCTGCTAGCACCAAGCCGGCCGAGGCACGCAGATCGGTCGCCATTACCGGTGCCCCAGAGAGGTGATCAACCCCGCGCACCACCGCAGTATTGCCAGCAAGCTGAATCTCGGCACCTAGCCGAACCAACTCCTGCACATGCATAAAACGATTCTCAAAGATGGTCTCCCGCACCGTACAACTCCCCTCCGCCAAGGTCATGAGTGCCATAAACTGCGCCTGCAAATCAGTGGGAAACCCGGGGTGAGGCATGGTCTGGATATCCGTGCCCCGTAACGGTCGCTTAGCAAAGCAGCGAATGGTGTCGCCATTGACCTCAACCGTTGCGCCCGCGCTGACGAGGTGTGTCAAAAACGACTCCAAATCAGCCGGCTCGCACCCTGTCACCATCACATCGCCACCAGTAATTAGCCCCGCCGCCAAATAGGTGGCGGTTTCGATGCGATCAGGAATGGTGGTGACACTGCCCCCGCGCAGCGATGACACCCCCTGAATCGTGATGGTGCCGGTACCCTCACCTTGGATCTTGGCACCAAGTGCCCGCAACGATTCGGCTAGGTTCACCACCTCCGGCTCGCGGGAGGCATTTTCAAGTACTGTGCCACCCTCGGCCAACACTGCCGCCATCATTAAATTCTCAGTACCGGTCACGGTTACTTGATCAAAGAAGATCCGCGCACCGATCAAACCATAGGGAGCGCTGGCGCTGACATAACCATGCTCCACGGTAATCGCAGCTCCCATCGCTTCCAACCCTTTCAGGTGCATATCAATCGGCCGCGCACCAATTGCGCAACCGCCGGGCAGGCTGACCCGCGCCTTGCCAAAACGCGCCAGCAGTGGCCCTAACACCAAGGCCGAGGCACGCATGGTCTTGACCAAATCATAAGGGGCTTCTGGCTGATCGGCCTCACGGCCATCGATGTGCAGACGGTTTTTATCGTCGAACTCCACCTTGGCGCCCTGATAGACCAGCAGTGACATCATGGTCGCAATGTCACGCAGATGGGGGATGCGGTGATAGGTGACCACGCCATCAACCAAAATCGAGGCAGCGAGTAGTGGCAACGCGGCATTCTTCGCACCACTGGCCTCAACGGTGCCACGCAAAGGGCGGCCACCGTGAATTACAAGTTGTTCCATCTTGATCTCATCTCAATTGATTTCATATCGGCGCAAGGCTAGGGGGTGAGCGCGTTGGAGGAAACCTTGTCCGTTGCCATGGACATGATGGCGGCGCTTTTACCCCTTCACGAAAGGTAACTGCTCAGCTCACTTCCGGTTTTCCTGATAGCAAGGCGAAAAAGCGGAGTTTACTACTGTCAATGCGCATTTTTCAACGCCGCTATCAGGAAAACCGGAAGTGAGCGGAGTAGTTACCACGAAATATACCCTTAAGTCGCCAACCAGGGCATGGCTGTCAGATGTGATGATTCAAAGGCGCGGATCTCATCGGCGTGTTGCAGGGTGAGCCCAATATCATCCAACCCCTCCAGCAGACAGCGTTTGCGAAAGGCATCGATCTCAAAAGCAAACACCTCACCACCTGGGGTAGTAATATGCTGCGCCAACAGGTCAACCCGCAACCGATAACCATCAATGGCACCACACTCAGCAAAGAGTTGATCCACCGCCGCCGGAGGCTGAACTATCGGCAACATGCCGTTTTTAAAGCAATTATTGTAGAATATATCGGCAAATGATGGCGCAATGATGCAGCGAAAACCGTAATCTTCCAGCGCCCATGGGGCATGCTCGCGAGAAGAGCCACAACCAAAGTTTTCACGCGCCAACAGAATCGAACTCCCCTGATAACGCAACTGATTGAGCACAAAGTTCCCATTGATTGGTCGGTCAGTGCAGTCCATCTCCGGCTCACCGTGATCAAGATAACGCCACTCGTCGAACAGATAGACGCCATAACCGCTACGACGAATCGATTTCAAAAACTGCTTAGGGATAATGGCATCGGTATCGACATTGGCCCGATCCATCGGTGCTACCAGTCCATCAAGCGTAATCAACGGCTCCATACACCACTCCTTGCACGCACAATCACATCTCTATCGGCGCCTCTTTTGGTTTATAGATCCATATTTGGTAAAGGCTGACGAAAATCTGCATTGCCAGAGAGATCCCCATCAACGCGCCGTTGGCTATCACCACATAGGCAAACTCAGGATAGATTTTGGTAATATACCACGAGGCAATATCAAACAGCAGGAAGAAAAACGGCACCGCTACCGTCACCCGCTTAAACCACACCGGCAGTTCACACAGAATAAAGATACGCCCTACAAAGAAGAGAATAAAGGCAATGCCAAACAGATGGATATGTGATACCCGAACCAAGGTAGGTATCGTGGCACCTGTATCGGTTTTGGTCAGCGCAACCACATGGGCATAGGAGTCAAAATGCGGCACCGGCAAACCACTGGCTGCCGAATGACAGACAATACAATTTGCCTTCATAATCGGCTCCACATTGGCATGGAACTCTGCTTCCCCTGCACCATGATGAATCCAAGCGAGAATTGTCTGCTTAGCCGCAGCATTGGGTAAGTTTGGCGCCATCGGGCCATTGATTGCCGCCCCGAGACGGGTTTGGTCGTGGCTCCCGTAATAGGATATCACCACATCCTCCACCGAAAGCCCTGGCTTACCATCCAGCCCCTGGTGGGTATAATAGAGGTTCAGCAACGCAAATAGATAGCCAACCCCTATGGTAATTAAAAACATGGTATCAAGCAACCTTTCGCTCATCGAAGATTGGGCAAACCGCCTAAATTTTGGCATCATGGACTCCTGTTATTAAAATCCGCATTGAATGACCAATACGACAGTAGAGAAAAAAATTTCGCGGAGGCTAGGGGGCGCCAAATTACAGTCAACGCACTAGCCACCATTGGGAACAGTCGCCATGCGATTGCATCTCATTTACATACAGCTAAGATCTCGCACGCTTCTATTTACTCTTAGGCGATGGTGCGATCATCGCATCCATATAAAAACAACCGGCATGCCACCCATGTCCAACCCATTCGGGATCCTAATAAACACCAAAGGAATCATGATGATAAAACAATCCCTGTTCGCTATCCTTGCATTCCTATCCACATCGATGGCCGCATGGGCGGGGGATATTCCCAATGGCAAAGACCTTTTTCTAGCCAACTGTGCCGTATGCCATGGCAAGGACGGCGCTGTTAGTAATTATGGTCGCAAACTCAAGCCCTTTCCCGCCCGAAATCTGCGTGCATTAGTCGGGCTAGCCACCCGTGATGAGCTACGCCGCTTCATCGTTTATGGCGTACATGACACCGCAATGACCGCCAAAAAGTACGCCTTGGATCCATTAGAAATCGAGGCGGTTATTGATTATATTAAAACATTCACCTATCAACCCAACCTTGCCGCTGGCAAAAAACGGTTTGAGGCGGTCTGCTCGGTGTGCCACGGCAAGGATGGGCGGGCGCAAACCGGCATGGGAGCGAAAAACCTCGTCTACAGTAGCCTCAACCTGCGAGAGATGGTGCAAACGATGCGTTACGGGCGTAGCGGCACCTTGATGACCAGCAAGCGTCATCAAATAAGCAACGCCGATATCGCAAATATTGCCAATTATGTCTATTCACTACGCTACAATGCCGATACCGCAAAGGGGAAGAGGCTTTATCGCAAAGATTGTGCATCGTGCCATGCAACCCCCAGCGCCATCCATCTGATCGGCAATGCGGCCAACCGAACCACCTTGGCGGATTTGGATAATCGACTGCTGGAGCTACGCATTCGCCATGGTCGCCATGTCAACCGTGCAGGTCGGGGCATCGTCAACATTACGCCCGACGATATGCAGGACATTATCGCCTACATGAGAAGCCCGCTGTCACGCCCAATGGCTGCGAACAAACCAACAGGCAAACACGCAAGCGAACAAGTAGATTTGAAACGGAGAGCACATTGAATGAGCAAACAAGACGATAGTAATGCATGCAGATCATGTCGACGAGAATTCCTGTACGCGGCAGCGACTGGGGTAGGAGCTGTAGGAGCCGCAGCTACCGCGATCCCCTTTGTGCGCGCGATGCAGCCTGCGGCAGATACCCTTGCTGCCTCAACCACCGAGTTCGATGTAGCAACCGTTGAGCCCGGCATGATCAAGGCGATCATATGGCGTGGACAACCGATTTTCATCGTGCATCGCACACCTGCAATGCTCAAGGAAATCAACGGTCATGACGCCATGCTAAAAGACCCAGAATCTCGCGCCATCCCTGAGGTGGAATCCGCGTGGATGACATCGGATACCCTGCGATCAACCCGTGCCATTCGACCGGAATACCTGGTGATCAGTGCCGTGTGCACCCATCTTGGATGTATTCCCACCTTCAAACCGACACCAGGGCGCAAAGACTGGGGCGACGCCGTTCCCGTGGACTGGCCAGGGGGCTGGCTTTGTGCCTGCCACGGCTCTCTGTATGACCTGTCTGGCAGGGTCATCAAGGGGTCGCCCGCCCCCTTCAACCTGCATATGCCGCCCTACAAATACATCCACGATACTACTGTGTTGATCGGCTAAGGGATCTACTAAACCATGATCAAAGAAATACTCGACTCCCCGATCGCCACTTGGGTAGATGAACGCACCCATGCTATTCGCTATGTCCGCTACCACCTGTTGGATTACCCAACACCAAAAAACCTCAATTACTGGTACGCATTCGGCTCAATTGCGATCGTGATTCTGGCCATTCAAATCCTGACCGGACTCTTTCTAGCGATGAGCTACAAGCCATCTGCACTACTTACCGGCGGCGGATTTACCGAGGCGTTTGACTCCATCGAACGCATCATGCGTTCCGTGAATTATGGCTGGCTCATCCGCTATCTCCATGCAGTGGGAGCGTCTGCCTTCTTTTTTGTGATCTATCTACATATGGCCCGTAGTATCTATTACGGATCCTATAAAAAGCCTCGTGAATTTTTGTGGATCATGGGGGTTGCTATTTTCTTCCTCATGCAAGCAGCGGTGTTCTTCGGCTACCTGCTTCCTTGGGGGCAGATGTCATTCTGGGGCGCAACCGTCATCACCAACATCTTCGGTGCCACCCCCATCATCGGTCACTGGTTGCAAGAGTTTGTGCGCGGGGGATTTTCTGTCGGCGATCCAACCTTAAACCGCTTCTATGTTTTTCATTTCCTCGCCCCACTCATGCTGGTGGTGGCCGTATTATGGCATATCATGGCTCTGCATGTTACCCACTCCAACAACCCGACTGGGGTAACTTTAAAGAAAAAGCATATCATTCCCTTCCACCCCTATTACACGGTCAAAGATTTATTTGGTATCGCTCTGTTTTTTACTCTGTTCTTCTATTTTGTGTTCTATAACCCAACAGGGTATGGATTCATACTGGAGCCGGACAACTTCAACCCTGCCAACCCATTGAAAACCCCGCCGGATATTAGCCCATTATGGTACCTGACACCATGGTATGAGATCTTACGACTACTCCCATCCAAACTCGGTGGCATCGCCATCCTCAATATCGCCTTCATTTTACTATTCCTGCTGCCATGGCTGGATCGCTCCCCAGTGCGTTCCGCGCGTTATCGCCCGCGTTTCAAAATGATGGTACTGCTGTTATTCTCATCAATTCTGGTATTGGGATATTGCGGCCATCACGGTGTCTCGCCCATGCTCACTTGGATCGGGCGCGGTGCAGGTATCATCTATTTTTGTTTTTTCTTAGTACTACCCTTTGTTCATAAGTTTGAACCGACTGTGACCCTGCCCGATGGAGAGGCATAAAATGTTCATCACTCCAAAGCAACAACTTTATAGCAAATATGCATTGGCCGCCGCGCTAATATTCATCTGGCCAACAATGCAAGTGCATGCGGATGAAATTGCGTTAAAACCCGTAAAAATAACTATGGATCGTAACACCTTACAAAAAGGGCTAGCGGTATATACCGATATATGCATGGGCTGCCACTCCATGCGTTATGTTTCATACCGAGATCTAATGGAGTACCCCGAGCTCCATATCAGTCGCACAAAAGCCGATGCGTTGCGCGGAGAAAACGCGCTCACTGCCCCCCTCAAGTCGCCGCTATCCGAAGAGGATGCCAAGGTCAGCTACGGCATCGTACCACCAGATATGTCGGTTCTTGCCAAGGCGCGCGTAGGTGGTGGCGCATATATCTACTCCATCATTACCGGATTCGCACACGACCCTAGTGGCCGCATTCCCGATGGAAATTACAACCTTTATTTCCCGGGCCACCGTATCGCTATGAATGACCCGCTAGGTTGGTTAGATCATGACCCAGGGGATGAGAAAGCACTACTGGAACAGGCGCGGGATGTAGCATCATTTCTCACCTTCATCAGCGACCCGCATCAGATAGAACGCCACAATATCGGAAAATATGTCATGGGATTCATGGTGATTATCACCATCCTATTATGGCTGCTTAACCGTGAAGTTTGGCGCGATGTCAAACATGGCTTGCCCGATGCACAGTTCCAGGGTCGTGAAAGAAGAGACTCGGATATAGATAATGACCAACGCGAGTAATGCGTGAACGCGATCAACCAACCGCATAAAGATTCCTTAGATTCGGCGTAACTACTCAGCTCATCCCCCTGATTTGCCCGAATCCGGCGTAAGAATCTCGATTTAAAGTCGGCGCCCACAGATCGATGCTAATGGATTAGCGTACTTATCTCTTCACGAATGGTTTTGCGCACGATGGCCTCGATGTCGTGTGCCAGCTGCTCGCGTCCGATGGTGTGACGCAGCGCTTGGTTGATCGTCCTCTGGTAGCTGCCGCTACCTGCTATTGCTTTGAAGTGGTCAATGATATCGCGATCGAGGCGGATGGTGATGCGCTGTTTGCTTGCGTGTATCTGCGGCGGGGCGTTGAAATCGCCCCGCTCATACGCAGCCACGATCTCCGGCTGCTGGTCGCGTGCCGAGCGCATGCGCTTGAAATCCTCGGCAGTGAGCTCAAAGGTATCCGGGTCGGCAGCGATGGCTGCATTGATGGCCGCATCCTCTTCAGTGGTTGGCATCATCAGTTTAGTTTTGGTTGACATATTCGGTCACCTCTCTTCGGTTTGCTTTGCGCAGGCTGATAATGCGCACCACCGCATCGCGCGGCGTCCACACCATGACGAACAATCGATTTTCGATGGGAGCCGTAGTGACATGTCGAGCCTCCCCGTAGTCG
>JAUZRF010000044.1 GCA_030950645.1 Mariprofundales bacterium | reverse complement strand
ATAGTGATGGCGGAGGGGGATGTTGGTGCGTCTGAGAATGCTCAGGTCGCTGCCACTTAAAACTCTACGCTTTCACATTAACTTATATTATAACTACTTAGCACCCTACCCAAAAATGACTGTAACTGCTCAGATTGCTTCCGGTTTTCCTGATAGCAAGGCGAAAAAGCGGAGTTTACGACTGTACATGCGCATTTATCAACGCCGCTATCAGAAAAACCGGGAGTGAGCAGAGTAGTTACCTGATATTACCACTGGAGGATAGATGATCATGGCCAAAATTACGGCTGCGGATGTAAAGAAGCTGCGCGAGAGCACGGGCGCAGGCATGATGGATTGCAAGAAGGCACTGGGCGAGGTCGATGGTGATCTAGATGCTGCGGTGGACTACCTGCGTAAAAAAGGGCTGGGCGCAGCCTTGAAGAAGGCTGGGCGCGTGGCTGCTGAAGGGATGGTATTGGCGAAGAGCTCCGGCAGAATTGGCGTGGTTATTGAAGTGAATTCTGAGACCGACTTTGTTAGTAAAAATGAACAGTTTACCGGATTTGTGGCGCAATTGGCAGATCTGATATTGGATCAGCGTCCGGCTGATGTGTCGGCGTTGAAGGCGCTCGCTTTTGATGGTGGGCAGAGTGTTGAGCAGGCGTTGTCGCAGTTGATTGCCACGATAGGTGAGAATATGTCGATTCGCCGTTTTGAGGTGGCTGAGGTGGCTGACGGCAGCATTGGTGCCTATGTGCATGGTGGCGGTAAAATTGGTGTGCTGGTGGCGGTGAACGGTGCGGCCGATGGGGCGTTGAATACCATGGCGCGGAGTGTGGCGATGCATGTGGCGGCAGCCGACCCGCTCTGTGTGAGCCGTCATGCCATGGCTGCGGATGCGGTGGCGCGTGAACGGACGGTGTTGAGCGAGCGGGCAGCAGCCAGTGGCAAGCCAGAGAAGATTATTGATAAGATCGTTGAAGGTCAGATGCGCAAGTTTTATGCGGAATCTTGTCTGATTGAACAAGCGTTTGTGATGGATACCGATCTGACGGTGGCTGAGGCGGTCAATGGTGCGCAGGCAGGTGCACAGGTTATTGCCATGGCGCGCTACCAGCTTGGCGAAGGAATTGAGAAGAAAACCGAAGATTTTGCCGCCGAGGTTGCTGCCCAGCTCAATGGCTGATACGGCTTCTTCCGCCCCACATTATCGCCGAGTACTGCTTAAGCTCTCTGGCGAGGTTCTGATGGGGACGGATCGGTTTGGTATTGATTCGGACACCCTTTCCCGCCTAGCTGGGGAGTTGCTTCAAATTCAGGCCAGTGGGGTGGATTTGGCGGTCGTGATTGGCGGCGGCAATATTTTTCGTGGTGTTAGTGGTAGTGCCTTGGGTATGGATCGCGCTAGCGCCGATTACATGGGGATGCTGGCCACCGTGATGAATGCGATTGCGTTGCAGGATGCCATGGAACGCCGTGGTGGCCATGTTCGGGTGATATCTGCACTCCACATCCGTGAAGTGGCAGAGCCGTACATTCGCCGTCGGGCAGTGCGTCACTTGGAGAAGGGACGGGTGCTGGTGTTTGCCGCCGGCACGGGCAATCCTTATTTTACTACCGACACTGCGGCCAGCCTGCGAGCGATGGAGATTCAAGCGGATGTTGTGCTCAAGGGAACCAAGGTAGATGGGGTGTATGATGCGGATCCCGCCACCCATCCCGATGCGGTGCGCTATGATCAGCTTACCTTTACCGAGGCGTTGACCAAAAAATTGGCGGTGATGGATGCGACGGCGATGTCGTTGTGTCGCGATAATAATATGCCAATCGTGGTGTTTGATGTCACCCGCCCGGGCGAGATGCTGCGCGCGGTTTGTGGCGAAAAGGTTGGTACCTTAGTGGTGGAGGATGAGATATGAAGTCACTTGAACAGCGGATGGACAAGAGTATTGTTGCCCTTAAACATGAGTTGGCATCCATTCGTACTGGTCGTGCCAATGCATCGTTGCTCGACCATGTGTTGGTGCCCTATTATGGCGCAGATGTGCCGTTGTCGCAGGTAGCATCAATTACTGTGCCCGAGGCTCGCATGCTGGCGGTATCGCCATGGGAGCGAACCTTGCTGCCGGTGATTGAGAAGGCGTTGCTCTCTTCGGATATTGGCATTACCCCGAATAGTGATGGGGAGATCATCCGTTTGATTTTGCCGGAATTGACAGAGGATCGTCGCAAAGAGTTGGTGCGTAAGGTAAGCGGCTTTGGTGAGGCGACCAAGGTAGCATTGCGAAATATTCGGCGCGATGCCAACGACACGGCCAAAAAGAGCGGCCTATCCGAGGATGAGATCAAAGATCAGCAACTGCGGGTGCAGGAGGTGACCGACCGCTATGTGGCGGAGGTTGATGCGGTACTTAAGGGTAAGGAGCAGGATATCCTGACCATCTAACGATGGCTTTTTCTGCGAAAATTCCGGCGCATGTCGGGATCATCATGGATGGCAATGGCCGTTGGGCCAAGCAGCGCCATCTTCCTCGTTTGGAGGGGCATCGTCGCGGCGCTGATCGCACGCGGGATGTAGTGGCGTGGGCACGCGATGCTGGCGTGCAACAGATCTCTTTGTATGCTTTTTCTACCGAAAACTGGGAACGCCCACGGGCTGAGGTGCGTGGTTTGATGGCTCTGCTGGCACTGCTGTTGCCGCGGCGGGTGCCGGAAATGATGGAGAAGGGGGTGCGTTTGTTGACCCTTGGTGCGATTGATGGGCTCCCCAAACGGGCACAGCGGGCGCTGGCTGATGCGATGACAATGACAGCAGAGAATCGGGCGATTGATTTGATTTTATGCCTGAATTATGGCGGGCGCCAAGAGATCGTTTCTGGGGTTCGTCACGCCTTGCATTGGGCATTGGCGCAAGCGGATCCAGAGGCCGCAGTGGCTGGGATGGGAGTGGATGCGTTTGCCGAATTCCTTGGCCGAGAGCAG
>JAUZRF010000043.1 GCA_030950645.1 Mariprofundales bacterium | reverse complement strand
GGGTGCTGGTATTATGGGGATGTTGCTAGTTTATACGGTGCAGAGCTTTGTGCGTGACTATATGGATAAGCGAGAACCGGCATAACTTTTTTGCTGCTTATTTCATTGCAGTAGATGTAACTGCTCAGATTACTGTAAATGAGTATTTTTCAACGCAGCTACCGGGAACATCGGAAGTGAGCTGAGTAGTTACCAATAGATAGCAAAAAGGCCTCCCAGTTGGGAGGCCTTTTTTTATGAGGTGGTGAGAAGCCTGTTTAAAGCTTATCGGCCTCGCTGGCGAGGTAGCTGGCGACACCCGCGCCATCGGGAACCATCCCCTTGGAGCCTTTATTCCAACCGGCAGGACAGACCTCGCCATGCTCTTCGGTAAACTGAAGGGCATCGATGGTGCGCAGCATCTCGTCGATGTTGCGACCCAGCGGCAGATTATTGACCACCTGATGTTGCACCACTCCTTCGCGATCGATCAGGAATGAGCCGCGCAGTGCGACATCGCCACCCAACATGTGGAATTTGCAGCCATCTTCATCCTCGAAGGTTTTGTTGTTCATCAACACATCGTAATCGGCAGCGATCTTTTTGTTAAGATCCGAGATCAGCGGGTACGCGACCTTGCCAATTCCCCCCTGATTGACTGGCGTGTTGCGCCATGCCAAATGGGTGAACTGAGAGTCTACCGAACATCCGAGCACCTCAACGCCACGGGATGCGAACTCCTTGATCCGATGGTCAAATGCGATCAATTCGCTGGGACAGACAAAGGTGAAGTCAAGCGGGTAGAAGAAGAGTACGACGAACTTTCCTTTCAGATCGGAGAGGGTAAATCCCTCTTTGATGGTGCCATCGGCCAGTACCGCAGTGGCGGTAAAATCCGGTGCCTGTTGGTTTACTAATACGCTCATATAAAAGCTCCTTTGGAATGGTGAGATTGGGGAGCGGCGAAGCGTAAGACCGATCTAGTGGTGTGGCAATGCCTTCGCCAATGCGATCCACTGTTCAAGGCTCAGCGCCTCGGGCCGTAGGCCGGGATCAATGCCGCACAGCTGCCAACGCTCAGGGTTCATCTGTGGGCGAAAGTTGTTGTGGATCGTCTTGCGTCGGTGGGCGAAGCCGGTGCGCACGCACTTTTGCAGGCGGGCGAAGCCTGCGGGATCCGCAGAGCGAGGATTGCGGCTGAATTGCAGCACGACGGAATGCACCTTGGGCGGTGGTGAAAACGCGCCCGGAGGCAGGGTGCATATCCGAACGATATTCCAATAAAAGCAGGTGATGACGCTAATCCCTCCGCAGACACGACCGGTACCGGGTGCGGCGGCGATGCGCTCGGCCACCTCGCGCTGGTACATCAGTACCATGCCGCTGATCCCATCGAGTGCGGCCAGTTGCGCGGTGAGTGGCCCGCTGATGTTGTAGGGCAGGTTGCCGACAATCCACGCCGGCTGCGTATCGCGCACCGTGGTCGTAAGCAGATCCATGACATCGCCATGAATGATGCCAAATGTGGCATCGTGCTCCCCCTGCTGTTGCCAGTGTGCGGCCAGATTGTGGTCTTTTTCGATCACGGTCAGCTGCGAACAGCGTTGGCGCAACGGGGTGGTGATGGCGCCGCGCCCCGGGCCGATCTCCAGTGCCGTTACCCCCGATGGTACGGCATCAACGATGCGGGCGATGGCGTGTTGGTCGGTCAGGAAATGTTGTCCCAGTGATTTTTTGGCGTGGCTCATGCTGACTTCCTCCTGGCGGCGATCAAAAATTCGATATTCCCTTTGGGGCCGCGGATTGGCGATGGGGTAACGCCGAGCAGCTCGGCGCCTGGCAGCGTCGCTACCAATGCGCAGCCGTCATCCACCACTCGCTGCCGAATCGCATCATCGCGCACCACACCACCGCGCAGGTGCTTGGCCTCCACCTCAAATTGGGGCTTGAGCAGCACCACACACCAGCCGCCAACGGCAAGATGCGGCCAGGCTGCGGGCGGCAGGACGCGACCTAAAGTGATGAATGAGACATCCATTACCAGCACCGTCACCGGTGTGGGCAGCATTGCGGTGGTCAAGGCGCGGATATGGGTGCGTTCGATACAGCTGACACGGTCGTCATTGCGCAGCCGATAGTCGAGCTGGCCCCGGCCCACATCCAGTGCTACCACATGCTTCGCGCCGCGTTGCAGCAGACAATCGGTAAATCCGCCGGTGCTCGCCCCGACATCGAGGCAGGCATCTCCGGCGGGATTGAGTGCAAAATAATCGAGCGCATGCGCCAATTTCACCCCGCCTCGCGAGACAAAGGGTGCGGTCTGCCGCACCACAATGGTGGCATCCATGGGGAACATAGCGCCAGATTTATCACGCTTTTGACCATCCACATAGACCAATCCTGCCATGATGATTCGCTTGGCTTGATCGATGTTTTCGGCTAGCCCGCGAAAATCGAGCAGGGTATCGAGTCGTTGTTTGGCGATCGTGTTTCTCCTTGGTGCCTTGGTGTTTGTGGTCGATTTTGCCTAGCATGGCGCCTACTTCCCAAGTAACTACTCAGCACCCTACCAAATAATGGCTGTAACTGCTCAGATTGCTTCTGGTTTTTCTGATAGCAAGGCGAAAAAGCGGAGTTTACTACTGTAAATGAGCATTTTTCAACGCCGCTATCAGGAAAACCGGGAGTGAG
>JAUZRF010000042.1 GCA_030950645.1 Mariprofundales bacterium | reverse complement strand
CGGTTTTCACTTGTCTTTTTGCTTGCTTTCTTCGTTGTAAAAAGCCTTATATAGCAGTGCTATATGCCGCTTTTTCGCCTTGAAACCAAACAAAAATCCAGCGCGTAAACCAACGATTTATTTATTTACGATGCCTAAGGGGGCTAACGAAAGGTGTGGTGACGGTAGTGACGCAACTCTGCGATCGATTCCTCGATATCACCCAGCGCCCGATGCGCCTCCGCTTTTTTTGGCACCAAATCGGTGCCATACCAGCGTGCAACCAGCTCTTTTACCGTGCTGACATCGATATTGCGATAGTGTAGCCAGCCATTGAGTTGCGGCATGTAGCGCACCAAGAACCGACGATCCTGATGGATCGAGTTGCCACACAACGGCGCAGCCCCCGCATCCGCATACCGTTGAATAAAGGCCAGTGTCTGCGCCTCGGCATCGGCCATCGATACCGCTGAATTCCGCACCCGTTCAATCAAGCCCGATGCTCCATGATGCTCCTGACACCACGCATCCATCGCCGCCAGTGTTGCATCATGGTGATGAACCACCAACTCAGGGCCGGTGGCCAGCACATTGAGCTCGCCATCGGTCACTACGGTGGCGATCTCCAGGATGGTATCGGACTCCGGATCAAGTCCAGTCATCTCCAGATCCATCCAGATCAGGTTGCTTTGGGTTGGTTCTCCGCTCATGTGCGTAATGTATGGAAAGAGGCTGAATATCGCAATGCCAATCCACATCTTCCCGCCATGATCACCCGTTCACGAGCCAAATCACGCGGTATGTTGTGCCATCCGCCGGACAATATCACGCACATTGGTCACCCGATCAATCAATAGCACACCCTGCAGATGATCAATCTCATGCTGCATCACCCGCGCTTCAAAACCGCTGGATTCAATCTGATATGTGTTCAGCACAACATCTTGATAACACACAGATATATTCTTATTTCGTGATACCGTAGCCACCAGATCAGGCACCGAAAGGCACCCTTCGCGGCCAAGCTTATGCCCCGATGCGGTCACAATACGCGGGTTAACCATGCAGAGCAGGCCATGATGCGCACAGGGGTGACGCGCCCCACGGCAGTCCACCACCACCATCCGCACCAACTGGCCGATTTGTGGCGCTGCAATCCCCACCCCACCAACACCGGACTGCATGGTAGCAATGAGGCAATCTCTCAACTTTTCCAGCCCCTGTTTTTGGGTTATCTCCGCAGCCACCTGCCGCAATCGGGCATCCGGAAAGGTAAGGATCGGCGCAGCTAGCAATGTAGCCACCACCTCAGCACAGCAACCAGATCGCTGCTAGAGCAGTGCTTCATCCATCGCAATCACCTCAATCTCCACCGCCAGTGTACTGGCACTGCGCGCCATCACCGCTTGGAGCTCCGTTACCGAAGCCACCGCCACCTCAAGCGCCATCAAATACTGCTCGCTCTGAACCGTGGTCGAGAGATCAACGATCGATGCATTTGCCGCTGCCAATGCAGCGGCCACCGCGTGGACAATACCCGGCCGATCCCCACCTGCCACCGTCACGACACAATTGGGCTCAGGCGTTACCAACTCCACCTGTGTGCCAGCAAGCGCGCGCGATTGAATGACCAACCCGCTTTTCTGCTCCAAATCCGCCAATGCCGCCTTCACCACCGTCTGCCCCACCCCATCGGCCATCCCCTCTGGCAGCCGTATGATCATCATGATGGTAAATTCGCCACGCAGGGCGGTCATTGAGGAGTCCTCAATATTGATCGCCAAATGCGCCACCGCCTCGGCCACATCACGCACAATTCCAATCCGATCCGCACCTGAGACCGTTACCAACATAAACTGCTCTGCCATTGATCTACTCCTCGTCACTGCTTAACACCCTACCCGAAAATAGTTGTAACTGCGCATTTTTCAACGCCGCTATCAGAAAAACTGGGAGTGGGCCGAGTAGTTACATCGTAAAGGATACGCCACAACCACAACTGCCTTTCTGGTTGGGATTCGAATAAACTAGGGCAGCAGCTAGCGCATCCTCTTGAAAATCCACCCGTAACCCACCGAGAGCCAACCGATAATCTTCGGCATCCACCGCAATATTCAAATCATCACCCGGACGCGCCACCAAGTCGCCATCATAAGGCCCATCCACCGACTGCCAAACATACTCCAGACCCGAGCATCCTGCGCGCCGCAAAGATAGCCGCAGCCATGAAGTCTCTGCCTGCGCCAACTGCCGTTGCAGATGCGCAATTGCCGCCGCCGTAAATGTGATTGCTACCGTGTGGCTAGCCATTATCGCCCTCCCATTGCCTGCAGGCGTACCCGCACCTGCACCAGTGCAGCCACCAACGCCTCAACATCTGAGCCGTCATGCTCCGAGCCAAAGCTTACCCGAATCGATCCCCGTGCCTGAGCCGGACTCAACCCCATCGCCATCAACACATGCGAAGGCCGCCGCTGTCCTGAAGAGCACGCCGAGCCAGAAGCTACCGCAAAGCCCGCCAGATCAAGCTGCATCAACACCGTCTCCCCCTCCAGTCCCGGAATCGAGAATAGCGAGGTGTTGGGGGTGCGGGGCGCGTCGACTCCAATCACTACTGCGTCGGGAAGCGCCGCCAACAGGGAGTTCTCAAAGAGATCCCGCAACGGTGCCATCGCCACAAAATCGATCACCCCGAGTGCGGCAGCCAACGAACAAATTCCAGCCACATTCTCGGTTCCAGAACGCCGTTTGCGCTCCTGGCCGCCACCAGGCTCCTGCTCCTGCAGTTGTCGTCCGCGCTTCACCAGCAAGCCGCCAACACCGCGTGCGCCACCAATTTTATGACCACTAAAGGAGAGAAAGTCGGCCTCAGCCGCCAGTTTTTTCACCTCCAGCTTACCTAGCGCTTGCACGCCATCAACATGCAATGCTACTCCTGCCTGCTGGCACAGCGCTGCAATCTCGCCAAGCGGCTGAATCACCCCAGTTTCGTTGTTGGCGGCCATAATACTTACCAAGCGCACACCTTCATCCAAGGCAGCCGCCACCTTACTGGCGGCGATCACCCCGTCATGGTTCGGCCGCAATAGCGTCACCTGCCAACCATCCCGTTGATCCCAACGCTCCAGTGGACGCAATACCGAAGGGTGCTCGATCATTGAGCTAATCACCTTTCCTGGAGCCTGTCTCGCCAGCCAGCCAGAAAGTGCAAGGTTGTTGGATTCAGTACCACCAGAGGTGAAGACCACGGCACCCGACTCTACCCCAAAATAGGTGGCCACCACATCCCGGGCATCATCAAGTGCACGACGCGCCTCCCGCCCTGCCCAGTGCATACTCGAAGGGTTGCCGCCGCATTGACGGGCACAGTCGCTGTACGCCTCAATCGCCACCGGCAACATTGGGCAGGTAGCATTGAAATCAAAATAGCGCTGATTCAAACAACCACGCCAACCATAGGAAACTTATATATCGATATTATTATCAACGATATCCTGCAGTGTTACCCGCTCCAACATTTGCTCAAAATGGTTATCTACCTTCTCCCACAACAGATGGCAGTTGCACCGCACATCACCCCGGCAAGGCTTATCACCAACACACCCCTTGGTGGTCAGCTGCTCATCAACCGCGCGGAGCACATCTGATACGGTAATCTCCGATGCTCCCTTACCCATCGCATAACCACCATGCGCACCCAGCCGCGAAGTGACCAGACCAGACTCGCGTAAACGGCGAAAAATCTGCTCCAAATATGAGCTGGAAATCAATTGACGCTCAGAAATATTCTTCAAACTCACCGGCACTTCATCGACATGCAACACCAAATCGATAATTGCCGATAGTGCGTAGCGACCTCTATTATTCAAACGCATTGTCATACCCCCTGTATCATTGCTAATAAATTTAATTTCATCGCAAAAATGCGATCTTCACTTGCCAAAACAGTTCAGCACCGTAATTACCACAACAGTGAGGGTGGAATTCTTATAAAGCCTTACCTAAAGGTCAACTTTATTTGTCTGCCGCTGTGTGTGGGATGGAAGAGGCTAATTATCCCCACGGACAATAAGGCCAGCAAGATGTAGCGTCGCATGAAGCCGCCTCTTATCTGCCATTGCCTGCTTCATGGTGGGATAGGGGCCAACCATGACACGAAAAACATTCCGTTTCCCCGACAACATCACCGGTCGAACCACACTGATCATCCCTTGCAGTAGCACCCGCTGCTTCAGCAATTCCGCATCCGATTCATGCGCAAACGAGGCCAACTGAATCTGCAATGCCCTCCCCGTCAATATTGCACTTTGTCGCGTTTGCGCAATAATATCTGCCACTCCGCGCTCCACCCGCCTAGTCGCCACCTTGGCTACCGATGGATGTTTTGGTTTTCGTTTTGGTTTGAGTTTTGGCGTTGCTGCATCACGATTAGAATAGACCTTGGCATTGGGCAAATCGTTGTAAAAAGTCAACTCACCGACTTCGCTCGTTTTCTTCGCTGGTGGGGGAGGACGCTTTTTCTCAGTGATCACCAATTTTTCTTGCAGATCAGAAATCTCTTGTGCCTGTTGATCAAAGCGTTGCTGCAACACCCGTTTCGCCTCCACCTGCAACTGCTCCGATTTATAATGTTGCCCCAGCTGATAACCACCCAAGAATGCAGCAACCACCACCCCGATTAGTGCCACCACCACCACTGCGGTTCGCATCCCCCCAGGCCGCGTTTGCTTGATCGAATCCGTGCGAATCGGTGTCGCGGACTTGGCATAATCCATCACCATCGCTTACATCCTCTCTGGAGCACGGACGCCAAGCATCGCCAACCCATTACTCAGCACCTGCTTCACCGCCCGCACCAACAAAAGTCGCGCTTGACTCACCTCCGCATCATCCACCATCACCCGCTGCTTATGGTAAAAACGGTGCAGAGCCGCCGCAAACGCCATCAGCCAAGTCGCCACACGGTACGGCTCCAGCCGTTCAGCTGCGGTGGCCAGCATCTCCGGATAGGCCAGCATCATCGTCACCAACCGCTGCTCCTCAGGCGCACCCAACAGCGCCAAATCCACCGCCTCAGGTGGCAACAATAGCAACCCCGCTTCATCCGCCTTACGCAGAATCGCAGCACAGCGAGCATGGGCGTATTGCACATAATAGACGGGATTCTCTTCCGATTGTTTCTTGGCTGCCTCAAGATCAAAATCGAGCTGACTCTCTACCCGCCGAGTGAGGAAATTAAAGCGCACTGCATCCGCCCCGACCTCATCGACCACTTCTCGTAGCGTGACAAATGTCCCCGCGCGTTTCGACATCTTCACCGGCGTGCCATTGCGCAGCAGATTCACCATCTGCACGAGCATCACCTCGGGCTGACCAACCAGATCGGTTACT
The DNA here is from genome assembly GCA_030950645.1 of Mariprofundales bacterium. Classification (GTDB taxonomy): domain Bacteria; phylum Pseudomonadota; class Zetaproteobacteria; order Mariprofundales; family J009; genus JAUZRF01. The sequence continues at coordinate 5,420 of JAUZRF010000042.1, read as the reverse complement.
GCCTGCACCGCCGCCTGCACCCGCGCCACATAGCCTCCGTGATCCGCACCCCAGATATCGATCTGACGACCAAATCCTCGGTCAAACTTATCCCGATGGTAGGCGATATCCGCAGCAAAATAGGTCGGCGTACCATCCTGCTTTTCTAGTGGACGATCCACCTCATCGCCACACTTGGTAGTGCGAAATAGCAACTGCTCCACCGGCTGATAATCCACCACCTCCTTGCCCTTCGGGGGTGGCAGTGTGCCACGATAAACCCAGCCATCATGCTGCAACTGCGCAATCAATCGCGCCACCGAACCCGCATCATGCAACGCAGATTCAGAGAAGTAGTGATCAAAAGTGATATTCAATGCCGCCAAGTCCCCACGAATCATCGCCATATTGGCGGCTACCGCGAGCGGCGCAATCAGCTGCTGCCTTACCGTCGCATCCAGCGCATCGAGCACTGCAAACGGGTGCTCTAGCAGAATACCTTGCGCAATTCCCACCACATACTCGCCAGGATAGCAACCATCCGGAAAATCAATTGTCGCACCATTGAGCTCGCGCATGCGCAACCACACCGATTCCGCCAACACCCCGATTTGGGCTCCCGCATCATTGATATAGTATTCGCGTTGCAGCCGATACCCTTGGCTTATCAATACATTACCCAGCGCATCACCAACACAAGCTCCACGGCAATGGCCAACATGCATCGGTCCGGTGGGGTTGGCCGAGACAAACTCCAGATTGACCCGAGGCAGGTCATCTCGTAGTGCAACCCGACCATAATCCGCACCCTGCATCACCGCTCGACCCAATACTGCAGCCTCCGCAGCTTGCTGCAAAAAGATATTGAGAAATCCCGGCCCCGCCACCTCAGCCTTGGCCACGACGGCAGGCCAATCCACGCCAGCAACCAACTGCTGCGCGATGACCTGGGGCGATTTTCGCAGCACCCGCGCCAACTGCATCGCCACATTGCAGGCATAATCGCCATGCCCTTGCTGCTTGGGGCGACTCAAATGAATCTCAGGTAATGCAGCCCCCTCCGGCAAGGTGTTCTGCAAGTAGTGGCGAATCGCCATTTCCAACTGTTGTTTCACTACCACTCCAAATCCGATTGAATTCACCTACGGCGCCAAGCACCCCCAAGGCTGCAACACAAGAGGAATCAATGCCAGTAAGAGATCACCTCAATTCAAATCGGGCAGACAATCTCTCCCAATCGCTGGGTGAGCTTGTCATTCTCGCGATAATCAATCGGCAGCACGATTAGACTGGGGCCAATGTGATCAAATGCGGCATCCAGTGCCGGAGCGAGCTCGCCACTCGCCTCCACCTGCTGACCATACCAGCCAAAGGATTGTGCCAGCAGCAACCAATCGGGGTTGCCGAAGGCGAGGTCGGTGTGGTGGCCAAAGTGGGCATCCTGCTTCCAGGCGATCAGGCCATAGCCATGATCCTCCCACACCATGACCACGATGTTGCTATTGAGCCGTTTGGCGGTCTCCATCTCCTGCACATTCATCAGAAAACCGCCATCACCACAGATCGCCAAAATCCGCCGTTCAGGATGCACCAGACAAGCAGCAATCGCACCAGGCAGGGCAAAGCCCATCGAACAAAATCCGTTAGGAATCAGACAGGTATTGGGTTCATGGCACTGATAATGACGGGCGATCCACATCTTGTGCGCGCCAACATCGGAGAGCAGGATATCGTTGCTCCCCATCGCCCGGCGCACATCGGCCAGCACCTTTTGCGGACGAATGGATTGCTCGGTGAGATCATCGGCGTGCTGCAATAGTTCCTGTTGCATCTGCTGACGAATCTCGGTCTGCTGCGAGAAGTTGCGCCCCACCGGTCCCAACTGAGCAATATTATCATTGATCGTGAACAGGGTGTGGGTGAGATCGCCAATCAGCTCAAGCTCGGGGTGGTAATGGGCGTCAATCTCCGCAGGCTGGTAGTCGATGTGGATGATGCGTTTATCGCACTCTGCATTCCACAAATAGGGGTGATACTCGACCATATCGTACCCCAGCGTAATCACCAAATCGGCACCATCCAGAGCGCAAGAGACCACATCCTTGGCTTGCAGACCAATGGTGTATAAGCAGTAATCGGCATCCATATCGACACACCCCTTGGCCATAAAGGTGCTGATCACGCCGATACCGGTCTCCTCACAAAAACGACGCAACTCGTCACTGGCATCGTGACGCACACAGCCATTCCCCACCAGAACAATCGGCCGTTTGGCCGCGCGCAGCATAGCAAAGGCAAGCGCGATCTGGTCAGGTGCCGCCACCGGACGCTGGTAGCGGTGTGGTGATATCGGCACCGCATCGGTCGATTGGCGGGCGACATCCTCCGGCAGCTCAATATGGCAGGCACCCGGCTTTTCGCCCCGCGCCAACCGCACCGCCTTGCGCACAATCTCCGGCACCGCATCGGGATGGCGGAATGTAACACTTCCTCATCCTGCCATGGATTCAATCCAAAAATCTAGCTTCAAAAATCCTCGCCAAAACAGCAAAACGCCTCGGGACGGACTGGCAACACCGCTATCACTATCGCCCGGTTCTGCTGGAAACATTCGTTGAAAAATGCCGTTTCCAGGGCACCTGCTACAAAGCAGCTAACTGGCAACTCCTTGGTCAGACGAAGGGGCGAGGAAAACTTGGAAAACCGGGTGTTATTTCCACCCCCATCAAAGATATATGGATCTACCCGCTGCAACCCAACTGCAACTCAATCCTGAGAAACGGTTGAGGCCAATGGTTGAGCCGAATGTTTACTATTATTCAGTAATTTAGACAGTTTTTCGCGTTCACTTTTTGCCTCGTTTTCAAATTCAGTGTGCCAAGATTGTGCCAAGCTCAGCGGCGAATCTGCTTGGTCATCTGATTGAAAGCTCCGGCACTTTACCAAGCTGCCGCAATGCTCGTTCCATCGCTGGCAAGCGTCCGTGGTAGTGCGGATCGAGTAGCCGCCTCGCCACCTTTTCATCAACGCCGAGCCTCCGGCCAAGTTCACGCTTGCTGATACCTGCGTCCTTCACCGCAATGTATAAAGCGGCTTTGATTGCTGTATGGATAGGGCAGGCCACCTTGTACATATCACCAATCACCGTCACCGATGGTTGTGGAATGGCATCGCCATCATCAACCCTTCCTGCTATAGCCTCATCCAAGCAATCAACAGCATCCGACAAGCATTGCTCAATGGTGTCGCCTTGGGTGATCGCTTCTGGCAGGTCAGGGAAGGTAACGACAAAGCCGCCATCCGTTTCGTCCTGTGTTAGTGTGACAGGGTAGGTGAATCGTAGCATGTCAGCCTCCTAGAAATCGTCTTTGTTAATCCCTAGCTGATTAAGCATGGCATGGCATGGTATGTGCCTGTTTTCAGCTCGTCTTTCGGGTTGCGAACCACGGTTTTCCGGCTACCAAAGTAGATCGTCTGATGGCTACCTTTGCCGCGCTTCTTATCAATCCTCACTTCAACACCTTCCGCCTTGGCGATAGCGCGAAGCCTTCTGATAAAGTTATTACACCTTCATTGCGACACTATACGGACAGAAATGCCCGCAATCAAGCCGGGCCTGCTAAAATTGAAGGCTTAAATCGGTGGAGACCGTTTTAGAGGCCTTATTCACTCAACACAACAGGTTTCGCATGCCGTAAAATTTGGGGGATGACACTACTAAAAAAGAGCGAGCAGAAATAAAGCAATTATTGCTACGCTATTTACCAAGCCGACCGCTGGCCACGGACAATTTCCGTGATGGCCTCTTCCCTGCTGCCTCGAAAGAACAAGCTTTGTCCAAAAAAATCATACAGTTGAACTATAATGATACAATCATGTTTCTGGTCATCGACATTGATCACCAGGGGCAAGAGCTGGCCTGGTCTGATGAAAATGTGGCTGAGCCAACTTATGTTGTGCGCAACCCTTCAACTTTGCATGTACACTATGTGTATCGACTTTCAACACCAGTCACCGTGCATGGCTGGAGCCACGGAAAATCAGGGCAAAGGATTGAAAGCAACTCAAAAAAGTGGCTTGCTGCTATAAAGCGTGGGTATAACCGTCGACTTTGCGCTGATCAAAATTATACAGGGTTGACGACTCGAAATCCGGTTCATGCTGCGCATGAGCTGGTATCGTATTCAGCGCGCACATATACGCTTGCCGAGCTGGATCACTGGCTAGATCCTAAAGGTAAAGCTTATTGTTTTAGTGATAGTAATGGATCAGAAGGTCGGAATAGCTTTATTTTCCATAAAGTTAAACAAATCGTATGTAAAAAATGCACATAATTCAATGATATAAATGGTTTCGGTGATTTAATCAGAAATGAATGTGAACAGCTAAATACAACTTTGCATGTACCACTTCCTTTTTCTGAACTAAAATGGATATTCAAATCGATAACAAACTGGACCTGGGCACACAGATTCCAAATCGTTTCCGCACCAAAATTAACAAGATCAGAATGCGTGCGATTAAACACAGCACTGCAATTCAATCAAAAAAACATAGTAACTACTCAGCTCATGCCCCGTTTTCCTGATAGCGGCGTTGAAAAATGCGCATTTACAGTAGTAAACTCCGCTTTTTCGCCTTGCTATCAGAAAAACCGGAAGCGATCTGAGCAGTTATGTGATGTTTTCAATGGGTGCTGAGTAGTTACCATTTTTTAATGGTTGCCATCGTTCATCTCCTTCCCTTCAGACTTTTCGTAACTGTGCCAAAATTGCACCAAAAAAGTAAACAGGCAATAAAAAAGGAGCTACGATTGCTCGTAACTCCTTTTTTTATTTGGTGGCGCTTCAGGGACTCGAACCCCGGACACGCGGATTATGATTCCGCTGCTCTAACCAGCTGAGCTAAAGCGCCATTCGCTAAAAATCATTGTAACTACTCAGCTCACTCCCAGGTTTCCTAATAGCGGCGTTGAAAAATGCTCATTTACAGTAGTAAACTCCGCTTTTTCGCCTTGCCATCAGAAAAACCGGAAGCAATCTGAGCAGTTACAGCCATTTTCTGGTAGGGTGCTGAGTAGTTACAAATCATTGGAGGAAACTACTGCCACTCCAATAACAGGCGGCGCATATTATCCGCGAAAGGTCGCTTGTCCACACCATCAAACCCAAACTGGATATTCGACATAAAATCAATGGTGGTTTCCAGAAAGCGAAGGCTATTTTTTTGGATAGCGGCGTTGAAAAATGTTCATTTACAGTAGCAAGTTTCGCTTGCCATCAGCAAAATCAGAAGCGATCTTGTTACATTCCGGCTTATTTGAGGGGTTTCGTACCACGATGCGGCAGGCCGATTAGAGCGGCTGATTACCCGCCCCCGAATCCACACATGCCCAAGATTACTTCCGCTCCAGATGCCTCAAGGAGCTTGCTACGCTTCGC
>JAUZRF010000041.1 GCA_030950645.1 Mariprofundales bacterium | reverse complement strand
TGCGGGGGTCATTACCCTGCACAATGCCCGTTTTGTGATGGGTGGGGTGCCGCTGCTCTATTCGCCCTATTGGCAGTATCCACTGAAGCGTCGTTCGGGGATGTTGTTGCCGGAGATCGGCTTTGGTAAACGGCGTGGCACTGAGGTGGCGGTGCCGCTCTACTGGGCTGGTGGCACCAATTGGGACGCGACACTTACCCCGCGCTGGATGACTGCGCGCGGGCTGCAGTTGGCATTAGAGGCGCGACACGCCTGGGCTAAAGGGCATGAAATAATTAAGATTGAGGGGCTACATGACAAGGTGCTCGGCACCAATCGCAAGGCGGGATCTGCGAAGATCGCGTGGCAGCTAGCACCAGCACTTGCGTTTAGTATGTCGGGACAATATATCGGAGACCGCGCTTATCTTGCTGATTTCTCACTCGATTCCACCAAAGCTGCGCAACGCTACCTTACCAATCAGGCAGCACTCCATTGGCAGGGTAAGTATGGCTATTCCGAGCTTAGTGCGTTGCGCGGACAGAATTTGGTGGCGGCCAACGACGCTGGCACCTTACAAATCTTGCCACGCCTGGAGAGTAGCGACCGAATTCCGTTGCGCAGCTCAGGACTGGTTTTTGGTCTTGATCAACAGAGTACCAATTTTAGCCGTGCGATTGGTGTAGCGGGGGTACGGGTGGTCGCAGCGCCCTATCTGGAATTGCCGTGGCAATTGGCTGGCGGTGGGCTCGCTGCCTTGCTGCACATTGGGACGCGCTACAATTACTATCAGCTGCGCAATGGCGTGGTGCCGCATCATCAGAGTCTCAGCAGTGTGGATGCTAGCTTTAGCTTGCGTGCGGATATTGCGCGGGTGAGTAGCAATCACCTTTGGCGGCATCTGATCTCATCTACCGTGCGCTATGATTTGGTACAGGCACCGGATCAATCCAGGCTGGTCAATTTTGATTCCAATTTTAGCCGCCTGACGATGGGGAATCTGCTTAGTTCCAACCGTTTTACTGGCCATGATCGGGTTGAGCGTGCCAACCGGGTTTCGCTGTTGTTGGCGCAGAGCTTACAGCACAAAGGGAGCATTCATGATCCGGCGCGGGAGTTGTTGCGCATTGCCGTGGGGGCCAGTTACGACATGTTGCGTCAGAGTGTAGATCCGGCACGGATGCCAACGCCTACCCAGCCGTGGTCGAATCTGCTTGGCGAGGCATCGTTTTCGCCGTGGTCGGTGCTGACGATGGCTGCTGACGGGCAGTACGATGCGGCGAGTCACTATTGGGCACGCTCATCCGCCTCGGCCAATCTTCATGATGGACGAAATGACCGGTTACAGGTCGCCTTCCGTCGCACGGATGGACGCTACGCAGCGGCAGATTCGCGTTTGACGGTGACGGGGCTGCTTAATTTGGTCAACCGTTGGCGGACGACGGGAAGTTGGGATTATGATCTACGCCAGCGTTTGACCCGCAATGCTTCGGTGATGTTGGAGTACAACCACCCCTGTTGGCAGATTGGGGTGGAGGGGTTTCGTAACACCTTGGCCACCGCCTCCAGTGCGCGCACCAATACCGGTTTTCGTATCCAGTTTGCCCTGAAGGGGGTTGGGGGATGATTTATCCCCTTCCCTCGCAGGGTTAGGGTGGGGGTAGAGATTTGCGCCTCAGCCTTCTCCCTGCGAGGGGGAAGGGGTGGAGCAACCAGCCGGTTCAGGAGAGGTGCATTAGCCAACGCACGATGCGGCGGGTGCCAGCAGAGAACAGCTTGTCGGTGTAAAAGCTGCCTGCGATACGCTTGTTGACTTCGGACAGTGTCGGGTAGGGAGCGATCATCGCGGCCATGGCGCCGATTTTCATTCTTTGGTTGATCGCCAGCACCCAGGGTTGTAATAGCTCTCCAGCGTGCAGGCCGACGATGGTGGCACCGAGGATGCGGCCACCGGTTTCGGTCACCACCTTGACCATCCCTTCGGTACGGCGCTCGGCTTGGGCGCGGTCATTTTCAGCGAAGTGCCAGCGCAGCACCTTAATCTGTTTGCTCGCGTTGGTGGCATCCTTTTCGGTCATGCCGACATGCGCCAGCTCTGGGTCGGTGTAGGTTACCCATGGCACGGCGTGATAATCGACCTTGGCGGGGAGCTTGAACAGCATGTTGCGGATCACAATTCCCGCTTGGTAGGCGGCCATGTGGGTGAATTGAAAGGGGCCGGCGACATCGCCGATGGCAAACACCCGTTTGTTGCTGCTTCGTAGCCGCGCATCGACGGCAATGCCGTGTGGAGTGTAGCGAATCCCCGCATTTTCCAAGTCCAATCCGACCACATTGGCGCGTCGCCCGGTGGCGATAAGTAGATGGGAACCGGTGGCACAGACTTGCTCCGAGTCGGTGTCGCAACGGGCAGAAATGGCTCCATTTTCATGGGAGAGTCGCAGGTTGCGTCCCCCCTCGTAGAAGGTGATGCCCTCGCCCTTGAGTCGCTTGATGACGATGCGAGCGCACTCCTGATCATCCTTCATCAGCAGTCGCATCGCCTCCATGACGGTCACTTTGGCACCCAATCGGCGATGTGCTTGCGCCAGCTCGATGCCAATTGGGCCGCCTCCGATCACCAGCAGGTGGTCAATTCGATCCCGGTTATCGAAGATGTTCTCATTGGTGAAGTAGGGGACGCGATCGATACCATCAATGGGTGGCACAAAGGGGGATGAGCCGGTGGCGACGACAAAGTATTTGGCGTGGATGGTATGCTCTCCAGCCTCTACCGTGCGCGCATCGATAAAACGCGCCGCAGCTTGAATTACCTGCACTCCGAGCCCCTCGAATCGCGCCACTGAATCGTTGGGGGCGATGGCGTTGATGACGCCGTGGATATGGTCATGCACCTTGCTCCAGTCGACGGTGGGTTCTACCGCATCTATCCCGAATTCCCCTGCCTCGCGCATGGTCTGTGCCGCATGCCCCGCAGCGAGGATCGCCTTGGAGGGGACGCAGCCGGTGTTGAGGCAGTCGCCGCCCATGGCTGATTTTTCTATCAACACCACCTTGGCTCCCATCTGGACAGCACCTGCCGCCACTGACAGCCCGCCGGAGCCGCCACCGATGATGCAAATATCGGTGTGGATTGCTGTTTTGATGGCGTTGCTCATGCGGGGTGTTGCTCCTTGTTATGCAGGCGGCGGTAGATGATGGGGATCAGTGCCAGTAGCGCCATCCCGGTAAGGGCAGCGATCATCTGCGGGGTGAGAATGGAGGTGGGCGAGAACGCTCCCCCTTGGTCAAACACGGTGCCGAGACCACTGCCTGCGAGGGCAAAGACAAAGGTGGCGGGGGTGATGCCGATGGCAGTGGCCAGCACATAGGGACGGAGGGAAACGCCGAGAAATGCTGGTGCCAGGTTGACTAGAAAGAAGGGGAATAGTGGCACCAGACGAATCATTAATAGGTAGTTAAACGCGTCGTCCGCAAAGCCTTGTTGCATCGCCTTGATACGATCCCCTGCCTTGGCCAGCAAGTAGTCTCCCAGCGAGGTTTTGGCGATCAGAAACAGGATTGTTGCGCCAATCGTGGCGCCGGTGATGGCCAACGATCCACCGATTACCGCGCCAAACAGAAAGCCGCCGCTCAGGGTCATGATTAGCCCACCGGGTAGGGAGAGTGCGACCACCGTGATGTAGAGCAGCAGATAGCTGCCGCCAGCAATCCAAGGCGCGGCCTGCACCCAGCCCAACAGCTGTGCCCGGTGGGCGGCTAGGTTGGCAAAGCTAAGCTGATGTTGCAGATCAAAGGCAAAGGCGACCGCAATGACGGCGGCAATCGCCAGTAGCGGAAGGGCGCGTTTCATTTTTGGGCGCGGTTGTCGGGGCGGGCGAGGATGTCGAGGATATCTACCGGCTCCATGCGACGGGTGTAGTCGGGGTCGATGAAGGCGTGGGCGATGGTGCCATTGCTGCGCACAATGTAGGTGGCGGGAATGGGCAGCCGCCAGTCGTTGTTGCCATCAAATGCGGGTAGCTCGATCCCTAGTTTTTGATAGACGGGGATCAATTTTTTCGCCATGTCGAAGACGATGCCGTATTGCTCCGCCACCTTGAGGTTCGGGTCGCTGAGCATGGCAAACGATAACGGGTTGTCGGCGGTGAATTCTGCGGTTTTTTTCGGCTGATTGGGTGAGATCGAGATCAGGGTTGCCCCCATGGCATGCATCTCAAGCATGATCTGATCCAGTGCGGCCAGCTCCAGCCGGCAGTAGGGGCACCAGGAGCCACGGTAGAAGTTGATCACCACCGCTCCCTTGGCGAGCAGCTCATCAAGGGAGACCGGTGTGCCGTTGCTGTCGGACAGGGTGAAGCGGGGGGCTTGTGCCCCAGCTTGCAATGCGCGAGTAGCGATGCCGCTGTTGGTCAACTCCTTGGTGGATTGCAGCATGATCTCCAACACCTCTTCGGGCATGTTTGGCAACATTTTTTGTTGGAACTCAGAAATTTGTTGGCGTAGCGTAGTCATGGGTTGGTATGGCTCCTCGTGATTGGTATGGCTCGTGGGTCGATACTCTAGTAGAAAAGCTTACACCTACCGTAACTACTCAGATCACTTCCGGTTTTTCCGATAGCGGCGTTGAAAAATACCCATTTACAGTAGTAAACTCCGCTTTTTCGCCTTGTTATCAGGAAAACCGGAAGCAATCTGAGCAGTTACGGGATGTTTTCAATGGGTGCTGAGTAGTTACCTTTTTCTTGTGGATGATTAGTATGGGCGTGTAGCCGCAAATTCAGCAAGCTGAATCAACAGCTTGCGAATTTCAATATCTCCTGAGTTTCCAATCGCTTGTGCGGCACGGTCGGCATATTCTGATGCGCGTAGTATGGTCGTTTCGGCACCCTGCCGCCGGTCTACACGCTGGCGTATCCAATCACGATCCTCTTCATTGCGATAACCACCATGGTCTGCGATATCACGCACCCGTTGGCGCAACGCTTCATCCGATTTCATGGCAACAATGAGTGGTAGGGTGATTTTCCCCTCCTCCAAGTCGTGGCCGACGGGCTTCCCTGCGGTAACCGCATCGGATGTGTAATCCAAGGCATCATCCATCAACTGAAAGGCAACGCCCAAGCACATGCCATATTCGGCCAATTGTGCTACGATTTCAGGTGATTGATCCGCGCAGGAGGCTCCGACCTCAGCGGCGGCCTTAAAGAGTACGGCGGTTTTGCGCTCGATCACCTCCAGACATTCGGCTTCGGTCATATCCAGATGAAAGGTGCGGGATAACTGCAGCACCTCGCCTTCCGCCAACGCATTGGTGACATCGCTCATTAACTTGAGCATGGTAATATCGCCACCGGTCACCATCATCTGAAACGATCGCGAAAAAAGATAATCCCCTACCAGTACGCTGGCCTGATTGCCCCAAACGCCATTGGCCGATGGCGCTCCGCGTCGTTGGTGGGAGGCATCGACCACATCGTCATGTAGCAGGCTGGCGGTATGAATAAACTCGATGACCGTTGCCAGAGGGATGTGGCGATCACCGCGATAGCCGAATAGCTTGGCTACCAGCAGGCAGATCAATGGCCGTAGCCGTTTGCCGCCACTATTGATGATGTATTGGCCAATGGTCGGAATCATGATGATATCCGATTGCAAGTTTTCGACAATACAGCGATTGACCGCCTCGATCTCTGACCGGCACAGATCCAGTGCCTGTTGCAGAGGGTTATTGTTGATCATTTCATCCATTCCTGTTTGTTTTCAATATGACACGCATCTTTTTAGTAGGGGATGGTCTGACCATCAAAAGAGATAAAGCTGCCTGCTTCATAGTTGTGCGCTTGGGCTAGCACGGAGGTCAAACCCGCTACCGAATCTGCAATATCCATCAAACCGGTGTGCTGGGTCATATCGGTACGCACCCAGCCTGGGTGGAGGGTCAACAGATGAATTCCTGAGGGAGCAAGATCCACCGCCAGCGATTTGGAGACCATCACCAGTGCGGCTTTGGCTGCGCGATAGGCGTAGGTGCCACCACTTGAATTGTCTGTAATCGAACCCATTTTTGAGCTCATATTGGCAATGATGGCATTGGTCGCGAAGCGGGCGCGTAACTGCTGTACCACCATGAGCGCAGCCACACAATCGGTTTCAAACAGTTGCATCATCACCTGTGGCGTGATCTGTTCGAGTGATTGCGCATCTTTGCCGGGGCCATAGATGCCGGCGTTGTTGATCAGTAAATCGATCGGTTCCGGTAGCATATCCAGTGAGGATAGCGGCTGGCATACATCCCATGGCACGGGGTGTAAACGGTTCTGCGCCAGTGCAGCTAGCTCACCAAGCTCGGCACGGTGGCCAGCCCAAACGGCATCGCCTTGTGCCAGATAGTGGCATACCAAACCAAGCCCCAAGCCACGGTTGGCACCAGTAATCACCACATTCACCTAAGTAACCTCTTGGGGACGCAACTCGCGCGCTAACCGATCAAGGACGCCGTTGACAAATCCTGGTGCCGGATCATCGGCATACTCATGGCTTAATTCGAGGGCTTCGTTGAGTACAACGCGGTAGGGTATTTCGAGCCGTTGCCACAGCTCCCAGCAGGCCAGACGCAATATCGCCAATTCGATCGAGCCGATATTGGTTAACGCGTTGTGGGGTAGTACCTTGATGATATGGGCATCAATCTTGGCATGAGATTCGGTTACGCCATGCACCAGTTCGCTCAAGTATACCTTATCTTGTTTGTCGCGTTCATCGATGCGGTCGCGTAGCAGGTGCGCAACATCGGCACGATCATCGCCTCCGGCATGCCAAGCGTAGAGCACCTCAAGCGCCGATTGCCGTGCTTGGTGCCGATTCACCCCATGGCGGGGTGACTTCCGTTTGCCATCATTACTCACGCAGACAATCGCTTTAGGGTTTGCGCGATTTCAATTGCCACTAATGCAGCCTCTCGCCCTTTGTCACCATGGGTGCCGCCGACGCGCTCTTGTGCTTGGATAATACTATCCAATGTTAGCACGCCGTTACCAACCGCAATATCTCCTCGTGCCGCTAGATTGCCAATCGCCTGCATCGTCGTAGCGCAAACATAATCAAAATGTGCGGTGCCACCACGAATCACACAGCCTAGACAGATCAGAGCATCGATTCCGCGCTGTGCCAGTTTGGCCGCTACTGTGGCGATCTCCAGCGCACCTGGCACATGCACTACCACAATGGATTGCTGATCCGCACCGTGTTCGGTGAGTGCTGCCAGTGCGCTATTTAGCAATTTATCGGTAATATCCTGATTAAATCGGCTTACTACGATGCCAATTTTAAATCCTTTGGCATTGACGGCTCCTACTAAATTTGGTGCATCTAGGCTCATGTTTTTTCTCCTTGTTTACCCACATTATCGAGATCTAGTAGATGACCCATGCGGTCACGCTTGGTAGATAAATAACTGATATTGTCCTCATGAGCATCGCCAAATAGTGGCACTCGCTCCACCACTTCGAGTTGGTAGCCATCAAGGCCGACAATCTTTTTCGGGTTGTTGGTCAGTAGGCGCAGCTTGTGCAGGCCGATATCCCGCAGGATTTGTGCACCGATGCCGTAGTGGCGGAGATCCACGCCAAATCCCAATTTCTTGTTGGCATCCACCGTGTCATGACCCGCATCTTGGAGGTTGTAGGCGCGTAGCTTGTTGAGCAGGCCAATGCCGCGCCCCTCTTGGCGCAGGTAGAGCAGCACACCGCTTCCCTCTTCACTAATTTGCCGCAGTGCGGCATGGAGTTGTGATCCGCAATCGCAGCGTCGCGAGGCAAACACATCCCCCGTCAGGCACTCGGAGTGCACCCGCACTAAGCAAGGGTCATCTGGGCCAGGATTCCCCATTACCAACGCCAGATGTTCGGCCTCATCAATGGCATTGGTGTAGCCGAGGAGCCGGAATTCGCCGAATTCGGTAGGTAACCGAGTTTCAGTCTCCCGCCGTACCAATGAGTCGTGTTGTAAGCGGTGGGAGATGATGTCGGCAATACAACCGATTTTGATACCGTGCTTGGCGGCAAATGCCTTGAGCTGTGGCATGCGAGCCATCGTGCCGTCTTCATTCATGATTTCACAGATCACGCCGGCAGGTTTTAGCCCTGCCAATCGTGCTAGATCGATGCTGGCTTCGGTATGTCCTGCGCGTACCAACACCCCGCCTTTGCGCCCCTGTAACGGAAAAACATGCCCCGGTGATACAATATCACCCTCCTTGGCTTGGGTGTTGCACGCTACTCGGATGGTCTGTGCCCGATCGTAGGCCGATATGCCGGTGGTTACCCCTTCCGCAGCCTCGATTGAGACGGTGAAGTTGGTTTTAAATTTGGAGTTCGGATCCGCCGGCATCAGGGGGATGTTGAGACGGTCGGTTTGTGCATCGGTTAGTGCCAAGCAGATCAACCCCCGGCCATGGGTGGCCATAAAATTGATGGTTTCTGGTGTTACCCAATCGGCCGCCAGTACCAAATCGCCCTCATTTTCACGCGATTCGTCATCGGCCAGAATGATCATGCGTCCGGCACGAATCTCCTCAATCAGCTCTTCGCAGCTAGCTAGCATTCTTTGCTCCAATATTGGTTTTGTTGTAACTACTCAGCACCCTACCCAAAAATAGCTGTAACTGCTCAGATCGCTTCCGGTTTTCCTGATAGCAAGGCGAAAAAGCGGAGTTTACTACTGTAAATGAGCATTTTTCAACGCCGCTATCAGGAAAACCGGGAGTGAGCTGAGTAG
>JAUZRF010000040.1 GCA_030950645.1 Mariprofundales bacterium | reverse complement strand
TTTTTTGGTGGTGTGGTCAAAACAGGCACCGCGATGTGCTTAACGCATGCCTCAATATCCCAATGGCCTGAGACGCTGGATCAGGTGCGCATTGATCGAGTGATCGGCGCATTGTTACATCTTCCTCTGATTCAGGGAGCTACCATCATTAGATCCCGCGATCAGTCAGGGGTGAAATAAGGGGTTCTTCTTGGAGTCCATGGGACAGCATGGGTTGCAATCGTGCTGATGAGATTGCGGTATTAAAACATGTCATCAACTCATTTACTATCGAACATCACCACTCCAACTCGAGTCACCATTTTGCCAGGCATCAAAACAGTCTTGGAATTTCAGACTGCGCCGTAGCAATGCCATAAGCATTGAGAATGCGGGAACATAACCACTCATTTTCCACTGATGTTCTCATATCCGCCATGCGATTGCCGACAAGGCCGATGGGCAATTTAAAAATATGCGTTGTAGGGGTGGCCCCCAAAGGCCTGCACCAGCGCCCTTGATGCCATAGCAGTGCCGTTTTTTCTTGCGCTCCTGCAATCGAGATGCGTAAATCATCTTCTTCGAAATGCCCCAATACGCCGGGCGCCGCAACTGTATTGGATAAAACCCGCTCGATATCACGCTCAGTTAACGGGTCTGCGTTAATCTTCGTAACATCATGTGGAGATTCATGCTCCGGCAATAGCTGGATAGCACCGACGCAATCCCTGCCAATGGCAGTCAATAGATCAATTGCATTTGATCCCGGAATACTAAACTTCTGTTGCAACTGTCTGCGTATGGAGTCACTATCAGGAAGCAGGTTGTCAAAAAATGCAGTGACCCTTTCCCCCTTAATGGCCGAGCCAATTGGGTTTGCCGGCAATGATAAAGAGTAACTACTCAGCTCACTCCCGCTTTTCCTGATAGCGGCGTTGAAAAATGCTCATTTACAGTAGTAAACTCCGATTTTTCGCCTTGCCTATCAGAAAAGCCGGAATCAATCTGGGCCGTTACACCGAAGGCGCACCTTGGTTGGCCGAACTGTCGGCGGGATGCCGAAACGAAAGTGCTGGCGCCGTGTCAGCAGAGCGCGGTGTGCACCGCGTGCAATGGGGTTTTCAGTACCAGTTTGAACAGTTTGCTTAATTTCCCCACCATCCATGCCTCCAGTTCCATGTCCCCCCGTCCATTGAGGGTGATGGTGATCCCTTCGGCGTGCGCTTCGCAAATCGCCAGACGCACATCGCCGTTGCGTTCCTTGTTGATGGCGATTGCCAGCCGTAGCAGCAGAGCCAGTTTAAGAATGCGTTCGCGTTCGTCGTGCGTAAACGATTCCAGACGGCTGCTGTTGATCGTAGGGAAGGATTTGCGTTGGCAGCGAACCACCATCGCCAATAGCATCTTCTCTTTCTCGGTCAGACCGATCATGGGTGAGGAGGCGATGAGGTAGGCGGCGTGGCGGTGGTGATCGTTGGCCCGTACGGCGATGCCAATCTCATGGCAGATCGCGGCCACTTGCAGTAGCAGCTTGTCGCGTTTGTCGAGTTGGTGCAGTGCACCCAGTTGGGTGAATAGCGAACTGGCGGCATTGCGCACCCGTTTGGCGTGTTTGCTATCGGCATGGAACTTGTTGGCCATGCTTTTTGCCCAGCCGATTGCCTGCCGCTTCATGGTGGTGACATCGGTGAGCTGTGGTGCCAGCAGGTCAACGAGAATCCCTTCGGCGAGCCCCACCCCCGGCACCAGCAGCGGGGCATCATCCACTAGCTCCATCACCGACTTGAGTACCAGTGCGGCCGGGATAATGACATCGGCGCGGTCAGGTCTTAGCCGGAGCCGTTCGATACGATCCTTGATGGACATCGCCTCAAGTCGGTCACAGATCTGATCAATCGCGGTGGAGTCGATCCGGTTGCCATGATGGCAGTCGATTAGGGTTTCCGCCAACTCCGCTAGGCATTCAACATTGCCGCCAGTGCCGATACAGAAGTCGATCTTGAAGCCTTTGATCTCTTTCTTGACCTTGTCACGCATGGTGGCGATATATTCGTGCAGTAGGTGCTGGAATGCCGCTGGATTGGCTGCGGCATGAAACAGGTTAAGCAGCCGTACCGTGCCCATGCGGAAGCTTTCTAAGGCAACGATGGTGCCGTGGACGCAGAGGCTGATTTCGACACTGCCGCCGCCAATGTCGATCAGAAGCACCGTTTTTTTGCGAATTTGCGGCACCCGCTGGTAGATGGCGCCGTGGATGAGCCGCCCCTCTTCATCGCCAGAGATGATGTCGATATCGATCCCGCTGCTGTCATGGATGCGCTGGATCAGGGCTGCGGAGTTTTGGGCATCCCGTAGGGCACTGGTGCCGGTGGCGCGCAGTTGTTCGACTGGGTATTGGTCAAGGTAGTGGCGAAAGTTGGCAAAAGCCTGTTCAGTACGGGCGATGGTCGCCTCGCTCAATATCCCGCTAGAGAAGGCATCCTGTCCTAAGCGAACCGCTTCACGGTGGGCAAAAATCACCTTGATATGACCGTCCGAGCCAACGGTTGCCACCCGCAGCCGCATGGCATTGGAGCCGATGTCGATCGCAGCCGCCAGTAGCGGCTTCACATCAGGGTTAGGTTTCGTCGTTGTCATCTTCCTCTGCTAGTAGCGCGGCCAATTGATCGGCATCAATGTGGCGTACCTCTTGGCCGCTGGTCATATAAATGACCATCTGCGCGATGTTTTTCAGGTGGTCGCCAGCGCGTTCAATCCGTTTGGCGACATTGGTCAGGGCAATACATTGTGTAGTTTGTGATGGGTTTTCCATCATCATCGAGTGCATCACCCGCTGCACCGCACTATAGCTGTTGTTGAGGTGGATATCGTAGCTGATCACCTGAGCTGCGAGTCCGGGATCGCGCTGTTTGATCGATTCACGGGTGAGCCGGAACATGTTGAGTAGCAGCGGCTTCATGATTGCCAACTCGGAGGTTGATGTGGTGAGATCAATCTCCCGGGTAACCTTGGCGATGCAGGCGGCGAGATCGCTGATGCGTTCGAGCTCTGTTGTCATTTTGAGTGCAGAGAAGACCGCGCGCAGATCGCTGGCCACCGGTTGATGGTGTACGATCAGCAATCGCGCGGCCTGGTCGATATGGAGCTCAAGTGCGTTGACTATTTGATCGGCGGCGATCACATTTTCCGCCTTCTCTTTGTCGCCATTCAAGAGCGCATTGATCGCATTCTTGGTGTTGCGTCGGGTCAATTTCAGCATCTTGAGAATCTCTGCATGGAGGTAATCCAGATCTTCGTCGAATTGGGTAAAGGTGTGGGCATTCATGGGGGGCTCCTTAGTGCGTCAGTAACTACTCAGCTCACTCCCGGTTTTCCCGATAGCGGCGTTGAAAAATGCGCATTTACAGTAGTAAACTCCGCTTTTCCGCCTTGCCATCAGCAAAACCGGAAGCGATCTGAGCAGTTACAGAGATGTTTTCAAAGGGTCTGTGCAAAGGATTTAAGCAGATGAGCGAACATCAGCCGAATCTACCCGCAATGTAATCTTCCGTCTCCTGTTTTACGGGGCTGGAGAACATGACATCGGTGCGTGAAAACTCGACCAATTTGCCGAGGTAGAAGAACGCGGTGTTGTCTGACACCCTTGCTGCCTGCTGCATGTTGTGGGTCACAATAACGATGGTAAAGCGGCCTTTGAGCTCGCTGATCAACTCTTCGATCTTGGTGGTGGCGATGGGGTCTAATGCCGAACAGGGCTCATCCATCAAGATCACCTGGGGCTCGATTGCCAGTGCGCGGGCGATGCAGAGGCGCTGTTGCTGGCCACCGGAGAGTGAGGTCCCGGGGTGGGGCAGGGCATCCTTGACCTCTTCCCACAGGGCAGCATCAACCAGTGCTTTCTCAACCCTTCCCTCGATTTCGCTTTTGCTCAAGCTGCCGTGTAGCCGTAGGCCATAGGCGATGTTGTCAAAGATGCTCATTGGGAACGGGGTAGGTTTTTGAAAGATCATGCCGACATGGTGGCGCAGATCTAGTGATGACTCCTTGGTATCGAGAATATTGCGTCCATCCATGATGATCTCACCTTCGGTGCGATGCCCCTTGTAGAGATCAAACATGCGGTTGTAGGTGCGGATATGGGTCGATTTTCCGCAGCCAGAAGGGCCGATAAAAGCCGTTACTTGATGTTCATCAATCTCCAGCGTATTGCCGAATAGCACCTGCTTATTGCCGTAGAAGAAGTTGAGATTGCGCACTGACATTTTCACTTGGGGTGTGGTTTTGGTTGGCATTGGTTCTTCGTCAGTAGTTGTTGCGCTCATGCGTCACTCCTTTGGTGCAGTGCCAGTCGGGTGATGATGGTCACCACCAGTACCGACATGGTAATCAAAAAGGCAATGCCCCACGCCTGCCTCTGCCAGTCTGCGTAGGGACTCATGGCGTAGTTGAACAGGTCGGTGGTCAGGTTTGCCATCGGCTCGTTCATACTATCCATCCAGTAGGGGCTGTTGAGGCTGGTGAACAGCAATGGTGCGGTTTCGCCCGCTACCCGTGCTACCGCCAGCATAATGCCGGTCATCATGCCGGTTTTGGCGGCGCGGTAGATCACCTGCACCAGCATTTTCCAGTAGGGTGCGCCCAGTGCTAGCGCAGCCTCACGCATTTCGGTTGGTACGAGGCGTAGCATCTCTTCGCTGGTGCGGGTAACCACTGGCAGCATGATGATCGCTAGCGACACCGCACCTGCCCAGCCCGAAAAGTTTCCCATCGGTTTGACTAGCAGCAGATAGACGAATACCCCGATGACAATCGAGGGGGCGGAGACGAGAATATCCGAAATAAATCGTGCGGTTGCGCCGAATTTACTCTCCTTGCCGAACTCGGCTAAGTAGGTGCCTGCCAGCACGCCGAATGGCACCGCAATCAGGGTGGCAATGGTGGTCATCAGCAGGGTGCCGACAATGGCATTGGCCACCCCGCTTGGTTCATCGGTGGTGCCTGGTGGGGTGGGAAGTTGGGTGAAGAAGTCCCAATTGATGCTGGATGCTCCCCGCATTGCCACATCGCCCAGTATCCAGATTAGCATGAACAGGCCGCCAACTGCAGCCAGCATGGAGAGCAGTAGTATGAAGCGATTGACCAAGATTCGACGACGCATGATGTGGCTTTTTATGTTGGGACGGGTCGCTGGGGGACGGGCTGCTGGCGCGCTCATTGATCCGCCCCCATTTTTCTTGGCCGTAGCCACCACTGGGCGATGGCAAGCACGATGAAGGTGATCAGGAACAGCACCAACCCCAGCTCAATCAGTGAGGAGAGATAGAGGTCGCTGTCGGCCTCGGTGAATTCGTTGGCCAAGGTGGAGGCGATTGAGTTGCCTGGTGCCAGCAGTGACCACGACAGATGGTAGGCGTTACCAATCACGAAGGTGACCGCCATGGTCTCGCCTAAGGCGCGCCCCATACCGAGGAAAACCGCGCCGGCGATCCCTTTCTTGCCGTAGGGGATCATCACATCGCGCACCACCTCCCAGGTAGTGCAGCCTAAGCCGTAGGCGGCCTCTTTGAGCTGTTGTGGCACCATCAGGAAGACATCGCGGGTCACTGAGGCGATAAAAGGGATGATCATCAACGCCAGTATCATACCGGCGGTGAGCATGCCGATCCCCATCGGCGCACCGAGGAACAGCGGCCCTCCGATATGATCCTGTAGCCAGGGCTGGAGGTAGTCGGCCAGTAGTGGGGAGAGCACAAACAGCCCCCACATGCCATAGACAATGCTGGGGATGGCGGCGAGGAGCTCGATAGCAGTGCCGAACGGTGCGCGCATCCAAGTGGGCGCCAGCTCAGCTAGAAATAGGGCGATGCCCAAACTTAGGGGGATCGCGAATAGTAGTGCGAGAAAGGTGGAAAACAGGGTGCCGAAGATCGGAATCCAGGCGCCGAATTGATTGGTTACTGGGTTCCAAGAGCTGTCAATCAAGAAGCCGAAGCCGAAGGCATGGATTGAGGGCAATGCCTGCTGCCACAGCATGATGATTAAGGTGGCAAAGAGCACAATGATGCCACCGGCAAAGCCGCGGGTAATGCCACGGAATAGGGTATCTCCTGCCACCGCACGCTGTACTCGGTTCATGTGTTCTCCTTCGATTGATGTTTTGTAACTACTCAGATCGCTTCTGATTTTCCCGATAGCGGCGTTGAACAATGCTCATTTACAGTAGTAAACTCCGCTTGTTCGCCTTGCCATCAGCAAAATCAGAAGCGATCTGAGCAGTTACGGCTATCTTCGGGTATCGTCATTGCGCCATTATCATGATGATTATTGTTGATTTCCTCGATAGCGGCGTTGAAAATTCAGACTGCGCATGAAAAAAGGGGCGGAGAATATCCGCCCCTTTACGATCAATGCAACCGCTTCGGTTGAATTACTTCCAGATCGCGCGGCCAGACTTGTTACGCAGCTCGCTGCTCCAAGTCTTCTCTACCATCTTGATGACAGCCTTTGGCATCGGTACATAGTCAAGCTTCATCGCAGACTTGGCACCATTGCGGTAGCTCCAATCGAGGAACTTCAGCACAGCCTTACCCTGAGCAGGGTGCGCTTGGCTCTTGTACATCAGGATGAATGATGCACCAGTGATTGGCCAAGATGTTGCGCCAGGCTGGTTGGTCAGCACCATGTAGTAGCCATTGGCATTTGCCCAATCAGCACCTGCTGCTGCAGACTGAAAGTTGGCGGCAGTTGGTGCCACGAAGTTACCGTAGTGGTTCTTGAGTTTGACGGATGCCATGTGGTTCTGCAACGCATAGGCGTACTCAACATAACCGATAGAGCCATTGATCTTGCCAACGAACGCGGCCACACCCTGGTTGCCCTTGCCACCAACACCGACAGGCCATGCCACGGATTTGTCATTGCCAATCTTGGTCTTCCACTCGCCACTAACCTTGGAGAGGTAGTTGGTGAAGATCCAAGTGGTGCCTGAGCCATCGGAGCGATGGACCACAGTAATCGACTTGCGAGGCAGACGCACGCCAGGATTGGTGGCCCTGATGCGGACATCATTCCATTTGGTGATTTTGCCCATATAGATATCAGCCAACTCACTAGCGGTGAGCTTGAGGTCGCCAGCATGGATACCCTTGACATGAACTACCGGTACCACACCACCCATGATCATTGGGAACTGCATCAGACCGACTTTATCCATCGCTTCTGGGGTCATCGGAGCATCTGATGCGCCGAAATCGACCGTTTTGGCCTTGATCTGCTTAATGCCGCCACCAGAACCGATCGCCTGGTAGTTGAGCTTGACACCAGTGACCTTGTGGTAGTCATGTGCCCACTGGGAATAGACTGGATATGGGAAGGTTGCGCCAGCACCGGTGATGGTGGTAGCGGCCTGCGCCTGGATGGTGCCTACAGTCAGCAGTGCTGCTGCGGCCAACATGATATTGCGTTTCATCGTATAAACTCCTTGGTTGTATTGACGAGAGAATCGTTAGAAAAGGGTGGGGCGACTCGGCACTGCTGGGGGGAGCATAGCCCCGAATCGCCCCGACTGAGAGAGTTTTTAGTACTTGAACTCGGAATTCAGACCGTATTTCTGATCTTTTTTGCCCAATGTCCCGCCGACATCCTTGGTGCTCTCAAAAACGAGTGCCAGGGTGACGAGCTTGACGGGGAAGTATTCCGCACCAATCAGATAACGCCGCTGTTTTTGCTTGGTGTTGATGCCATAGTCGGTGTTCTCATAACGACCGAATGCACCCATGTTGCCGCCAAACTTCGTCCAACCCCACAGGGCATAGGCGCGCTGATTGGAATCGGCTGTTGCAGTACGATAATGCGACTTCTCTTTGGCATAGTTGGCACCAACACGGAAGACCTTACCCATGCCGTAGGTGATCATGCCTTGTACCAGGGTCTTTTTGGGGTTGTTTGCTGCGATATTCTTATCCT
>JAUZRF010000004.1 GCA_030950645.1 Mariprofundales bacterium | reverse complement strand
TGATAAAAATGGAAGATGAAAATCCGCGAAACAAGCCCTGACCCCTACCTTCGCCTTTCGGATATTAGCTGCGGGGAAAGAACCCGAAGTGACTGGATGCGAGAAGCCTATCAAGAACATGGATACACCATGCAGGAGATTGCCACTTTTGCCGGATTACACCACTCTACAGTGAGTCGATTGATAAAAATGGAAGATGAAAATCCGCGAAACAAGCCCTGACCCCTACCTTCGTTATTCTACCTTCGCGCGTGGATTTTCATGCATGGATTTTCATGCATGCCATATCTAAATGCTAACGACAAGCGCTCGTAATTAAATAGTATACTGTCCCCGATTTTCACTGTCCCCGATTTTCATGCCAACCCTAATTGAGGGATAGGTCGATGGTTTTCAGTAGTTTTGGGGCGTTATTGAAGATGATGCTGTAGTGGCGGTAGCTATTGGCAGGGAGATCGCTGTGATCGTTTTCCGGTGGAATCCAAGGCTCTTGCATCAACTGCTTCTGAGTAAGGTGTTGCATTAAAACCACCACTTGTGGACTTTCAATATGGTGGGAATCCATTGTCCGAAAGGTGGATAATAGCGGAGGCGGTGAGCGGCGAAACAGGGCATGGTTGTGTAGGTTGAAGGTGAGCGCCAACAGCGGCTTGGCATGGTGACGAGGCAGCCATTGTGGCTCAATATCGGTAATCTCCCAACCGAGCGAGCGTTGGGGTGCCCACCAAGCGCGCACGCTTAAGAGAAGCGGGGCGTTGAGCCAGCGTTGCTGATTCAATACCACACCAATGCCACTGATAAGCAGCAGTAGCAATAGCAGCCAAGGCCATAATCGACCCCCTCGACGCGAAGGGGCGATGGGTGGGTTAGGAAGGGTCTCAATTGCAATATTTTCTGGCGCATTGCTGGTCGCTGTTTGGTCAGGAGCCTCATCCTCCAATTCATTGGCAGGGATAATAGAATCCTCGTCATCAACATGTGGGTGTGCCTCGCTTGGCAGCAGCGGATCGGCATCATCGGGCGGTGGTGGTGGTGGTTCAATATCAACAGCGGCATCGGGTTGCTCTGTACTGCATGGGGTAATCAATGGTGACGGCAGATTAAACTCGCTACCACAAGCGAAGCAATGAAATCGCGTCGGTACCGGCCCACTGTGATGGGTGAACTTGTAGTGGTTGCCGCAGCTAGGGCAATGGATCGCTATGGATACTTGCGGGCTGAGGTTCGCATTATCGGGCATAAAAAAACATATTAAAACCTTGTATTTTAGGTAACTACTCAGCACCCATTGAAAACATCTCGTAACTGCTCAGATCGCTTCCGGTTTTTCTGATAGCAAGGCGAAAAAGCGGAGTTTACTACTGTAAATGGGCATTTTTCAACGCCGCTATCAGGAAAACCGGGAGTGAGCTGAGTAGTTACTACTTTACACGCTATCTTTATGGAGAGCATGAGTGGTGGCACTGTCGTTTCCATCACTCGTTATGGTCAAAGCTCTTGTAGCCGTGCTGGCGAATTAACGCATCCCGTTCCGCATTCTTCAAGTCTTCGCGCATCATCTCCTCCACCAACTCATGGAAGCGCACCTTGGGTGTCCAGCCCAACTTCTCTTTCGCTTTGCTAGGGTCGCCGAGCAGGGTCTCCACCTCTGCTGGGCGGAAATAGCGTGAATCAACGGCAACGATGCAGTTGTCATGTTGGTCATACCCTTTTTCATCGATCCCTTCGCCTTGCCAGCGCACCGTGATGCCAACCTCTGCCGCCGCCACCTCAACAAATTCGCGAACCGAATGTTGCTCTCCAGTGGCAATGACAAAGTCATCTGGTGCCTCCTGCTGTAGCATCAGCCACTGCATTTCGACATAATCCTTGGCATGTCCCCAATCGCGTAACGCATTCATATTGCCCAGATAAAGGCACTCCTGTAGCCCAAGCTTGATGCGTGCCAAGGCCCGGGTGATTTTTCGGGTGACAAAGGTTTCTCCACGCACCGGTGATTCGTGGTTGAATAGGATACCGTTACAAGCATAGATGCCGTAAGACTCGCGGTAGTTGATGGTGATCCAGTAGGCATACATCTTGGCTACGGCGTAGGGGGAGCGGGGATAAAAGGGGGTGGTTTCCGACTGTGGGGTCTCCTGAACCTTGCCGTAGAGCTCTGAGGTGGATGCTTGATAAAAACGGCTCTTTTTCTCTAACCCCAAAATGCGAATCGCCTCAAGGATGCGAAGCGCACCAAGGGCATCGGAATCGGCGGAATATTCTGGCTCTTCAAAGGAGACTGCAACATGGCTTTGTGCACCGAGGTTGTAGATCTCATCAGGTTGTACCTGCTGGATGATGCGGATGAGGCTGGATGAATCGGTCAAGTCGCCGTGATGAAGGATGAATCGCGGCGTCTTCTCGTGGGGGTCTTGGTACAGGTGGTCGATGCGATCGGTGTTAAAGAGCGAGGTGCGGCGTTTAATCCCATGAACCTGATAGCCTTTCTTTAGCAGCAGTTCCGCCAAATAGGATCCATCCTGACCGGTTACGCCGGTGATCAGTGCGCATTTGCGTGCTGTTGTCATTCCTGTTTCTCCATGGAAAAGTGTGGTTTACTGGCCAGGTCGCCTCGGAATTAGAACTCTTTGAGAATCCATTGTGGTGGGCTGATCGCTTTGTAGCCACCGGGAAGGCGTGTGAACGCTCCATTGCCGGCACGATCATAAAGATAGTATGCGGGAAGGTTGCCCGGAGGTTGTACTTTGATCATGTAGACATGGCCATGGCGCGAATACTCGCTGATCTTGGTGCCATCCTTGCGAGTGTAGGCGCGAATATCCACATCCGATGCACCGTTGTGTTTCGCATTCGGGTTGAGCGCTTGTTGTAGGTTATTGCCGCGTTGGGGAGCAATATGGATGGGGGAGTGGCGCTGTTCCGCCCTTGGTGTTGGCGGCGGCAACGGCGCCTCTTCGGCCGCCCAAAGCAGCGTGGGGGCGATAAGCATTATCAAGGCAAGTAGGGGGGCGACTCGGATGGGTTGGATCATGGTGGGATAGGTTAGCGTTGGCGGCGTAGGAGTACCAGACACGCACCACCTCCACTATTGGGCTTGGGAATTGCTGCCAAAATATGCTGGTGCAATTTTCCGTGGTTTAGCCAGTCATACACTGCTTGACGCAGGATCGGAGTTCCCTCGGAATGGAGGCCGCGACCATGAATGATTTCGGCGATGCGTCCGCGATGTGTCAGTAGATCGGTCAGGGTGCGTTGCAGTTCGCCCAATGCCTGCTCTCGGTGCATGCCATGAAGGTCGATGGTGATATCCACCGCCGATTGACCCAGTTTGCGCAGCCGTTCACGGGAGATGCCGGGGCTCACCAGCGTCCAAGGGGAGGGGTGGTGCAACACCTCACCGCTTGAAGTCCGAAGAGATGGCAATTCTGCTCTGGATCTGGTGTGGAGTGGAGCGGGGTGATGGCGCTTAGCCTTGGCGGTCACTTTGGGGGTGATTACGAGTGGTCGAGCATTACCGATTGCGGTGGCAAACAGGAGGTCGTCTTCGGCTTCAATGCTCATTCAAACTCTGCTTTAGTGGGGCGTGCCATTAGCTGTTGCAGTGCTTGTGACGCATTGCTGGTTCCTGATAATACTGCACAAACCGACGCAATAATCGGGACATCAATGTGATGCTGTTGCGCCAAATGCTGCGCCATCTGTGCCGTGCGCTCGCCCTCCACCACCTGGCCGATGGCGCTACGCGCCTCGATCAGACTCTTGCCATGTGCCAACGCTTCACCAAGTCGGCGATTCCGTGATTGCCCCCCGTTGCAGGTGAGCACCAGATCTCCCAGGCCGGATAGGCCATGGAGGGTCTCTCTCCGTGCACCACACGCCACCGCTAGTCGGGTGATCTCGGCAATGCCGCGCGTCACCAATGCGGCCATTGCGTTGTGCCCCAAATTCAACCCCTGAGCAATACCGGCAGCAATCGCGATGATGTTTTTGAGTGCCCCACCTAGGGCAACACCGGTAAGGTCATCATGGGGATAAATGCGCAGATTGCTCTCTGCGAAAAATCTAGCTGCGTCCAATGCAGTATGGAGATCGGTCGCAGCAAGGGTGATGGCAGTAGGCTTGTTTGCCGCCACCTCATCGGCGAAGGAGGGACCGGAAAGCAGCAGCGAGCGCGTTGCCCCTAATGCGGTGAGCAGCATGGTATCAACCCGTTGACCACTGGCTTGATCCAACCCCTTGCAGGCGGCAATGACAGGGGCATTGAGTGGGGCAAGTTTCGGCAGGGTTTGCGCCAGTATTGCGCAGGGTAGGGCGTAGATAATGAGTGCGCTTGCTGCCAGTTCGGATGCCGAGTTGGCGGTGGCAATAATGTTTTTAGGAAGCGGGATCTGCGGTAGGTAGCGAGCATTGCGCTGGGTGCGGTTGATGGCGTCGGCCTGCGCGTGATCGCGCACCACTAGCGCTACCGGATGACCCGCGCGCGCCAAGGCAATAGCCAATGCCGTTCCCCAAGAGCCACCACCAATCACCGAGACCAACGCGGAGGTCTGGTCGAGATGACGATTCATGGTGTGATGCCATCCTCATAATCTTGACCAAAGGTGTTGATCAACGCCTGCTCGACCGCCTGCTCGATCAATTGTTGCAGCTCGGGATTCTCTGCACTTACCTCAACACAATGCATCGGCTCGGAGATCCCTTTCACCTCACGAATGCCAATATCATGCAGGGTGAAATTGTGCCCAGTGAGTTGCGCAAACGATGCCGATGGTGCCACCACCTTGTTGGCGCTACTCAAGCTTTCCATCCGCGCCGCAACATTGACGGCATCACCGATCACCGCAAACTCTTGACGGTTTGATGCGCCAATATTTCCGACAATCACCTCACCTCGATTGATGCCAAACCGGAAAGCAACCTCTTTCCCATCCCCAGGACGCTTGGTGTGCAAGCGTCGGCAACACTCTCCCATCGCCAATGCTGCCATCGCCGCATGTTGAAGATGGGCATCATCGCGCTTCGGATGGTTAAAAATCGCCATCACTGCATCCCCGATGAATTTATCAACATGGCCACCAAAATGGTTGATAATATAGTTGAACAGTTCAAAATAACGGTTAAGGATCGCGATCACATCTGCGGTATCTGCCTGTTGAGAAAATGGGGTGAAACTCACCATGTCGGCAAAGAGTACACTCACCTCCATCCGCTGGCTCTCCGGACCATTGCTGTGCTGGTCAAACACGCTACTAACCAGTGCTGGGTTGAGATAGCGGCCAAACTGATCGCGCAGTTGTGCTTTATGCTCTAGCTCACCCACCATGTGGTTGAATTCACGCATCGCATCGCCAATCTCATTATTGCCATGGGGAGGCAAGCGAATACTAAAATCCCCCCCCGCCACCAGTTTGGAGCCTTGCGCCAACAGCTCCATAGGCTTACTCATCCGTCCAGCGAGCCAATAGACGAGAACGAGGGTTAAGAAGAGCACGCCCAGCGCGGAGCGGAGCATGCGTTTGGCCAGTTGCTCCGCTAAATGCTGCCAGCTTTGATCAGAAAACTGAATGCGAATACTACCCAACACCGCACCCGAGTAATGGATGGCGCGACCAAAACAGAGTCCTGGCAAGGGAAGTCGGGTGGTGAGATCCTGCTTGATGGTGGCAGATGCCAATGCGGCGGCCTGTGAAGCATCGCCAATGGTTTCATCCTTTCCCTTTGCTTGATGCAGGTAAATCGTTGCTATATCAGGTACTTTATCGTGGAACCCTTCAAGGAGAAGCTGTACCTCCGCATGGTTCCCGGAGAGCATGGGAAGCTTGAGTTCATCACCGAGGCGATCGACCAGCAGATGTGCCTGCAGCTCCTTATCGTGGTACCAGGCACGCTGCACCTGACCCAGTGCAAAGTAGGTAAGTGTGCCGATTGAGCTGGTAATTAGAAGCGCCACCAACAGCGTCCAGCGTACCCGTATCGGTAAGCGGAGTGCTGTGAGGGAGCGAAATGCGTGTGCGATTCGTGAGCGCATGGGGAGAGATCTGCGGCCGCTAGAGGGAGGCGTCATCGCCGGCAATGAGTTCGTGCCACGCCTGCTTGATGTACTCAAAGCCAGACCACAGGGTGAGCGCCGCAGCGACCCAGAGCAGCACCAATCCCACCTCACGGCTGGAGTAGTTGCCTACTTGCACCTCAAGTAGCAGCGCCGTGACCGCGATCATCTGCATCGCGGTTTTGGCCTTGCCCAACATCGAGACCTGCACCACGCTGGCGCGTTCAGCCAGCCATTCTCGCAGGGCACTAATGGTGATCTCGCGCCCGATAATAATCGCGGCCAGGATGGCGGGAACAATATGGCTACCCACCAACAGCAACAGCACGATGGCAATCAACAGCTTGTCTGCTACGGGGTCGAGAAATTTACCAAAGGGGGTGATCTCATTGCGGCTCCGTGCCAGATACCCATCGAGCCAATCGGTGATCGATGCAAGCAGAAATAGACCAGTGGTGGCCACATGACTCCACGCTACAGGCATATAATAGAGCACGACCAACACCGGGATCAGGGCAACCCGAGAGACAGTAAGTTGATTGGATAGGGTCCAGCGCATAGGGCGATGACTCTAGACGCTATCGCGTCAAAGTCATTAGGAGTGTGGGGGAAACAGCGTGTTGCGCACGATACCAGGCGCTAAGCGAAGCCAGTCACTTCGTTGAAGATCGGGGCGCTGGCGTAGTGGATCGGGATTGCGCGCCACGGCGCGAAGAATCGCGCGGCCACCAGCCAGAGTGGCCGCAATTTGCGCTCGCAATCGCCATGGCAGCGCGGACAATAGTGGTGCCCCACGATCAAACAGCCCATGGGTGTGGTGAATCGCAGTTTGTAGTGCGGCGCGCAAGGGTTCGTCAGCGGCGCGACCCTCTAGCAATGCCTCGTGGTCAAGGTGCTGAGGAGTGAGCCACTCCAGTGCCAGGTAGCTGCGGCCATCGGGAAGATCCCGACTCAAATCCTGCCAAAAATTGGCCAGTTGCAGCCCAGTGCAGATGGCATCGGATTGGGCAAGGGCGGCAGGGTCATTGATGCCATGCAGTGCCAGCATCAGTCGGCCGATCGGATTGGCCGAATAGTGGCAATAGTAATGCAGATCCTCCGTGGATGCATAGCGATGGATGGTAAGATCCATGCGAAAGGCAACCAGAAGGTCGTGTAGCAGTTCAACGGGGAGCTGGTGGCGGCGAAGGGTATCGCCCAGCGCCAGCATGATGGGATGCTCCACCGATCCCTCCGTGCAACGCTCAAGCAGGGTGTCCCATGCATCAAGCTCTTTTTCGCGCACCGATATAGGAATCTGGGCATTGTCTGCAATGTCATCGGCATGGCGCGCAAAGGCGTAGATCGCTGCGACGGCTGGTCGCAGATCGGCACGAATCAATTGGGATGCGGTAGGGAAATTCTCGTAATGCTGAGCCGCCAGTTGTTGGCAGTGGTGGTAGGCGGCGGTGAGGTTGTGGGCAGCACTCAATTTGGCGGCCTCCTTCATGAAAAAACAGATATGGTCATGCGTCAAACACCTCTTTGTATTGCTGATTGGTCCAGTAGATGAATGCGAGAATTTCCGCCACCGCAGTATGTATCTCAGGTGGCATCTCTTGACCAACATCAAGGAGAGACAACACCTGTACCAAGTCGCGATTCTCTTGAATCGGAATATCGTGTTCACGGGCTAGCCGTAAAATTTCATCGGCCAAATCACCGCTGCCTTTGGCGGTGAGACGAGGCAGTTTGTCGCGTTTGGGATGCCATTTGATCGCGATTGCTTGCGGCTGCTTCATACGATTGTATCCAACAGCCTGTTGTGGGTTGGAATCATGGTTTTCAGATGATGAAACTCTTTGGCTTTCTCAGGGGCGGGTGGCTGCTCACTTACCAGTATCTGCACTTGGCTAAAGTCCAATTCGACTAGGCGCGACTCTACCCGTGGTAGATGCTGTTGCACAAAATCTGCGGAGGCGCGGTTTTCGACATGAATCCGCGCCAGTACCGATTGGCGGGAGATGTTGGCATCAATCCGCAGCGCACCCAAGTGGCTGAGATCCAGTGCCATCAGAATCGCGTAGGGGCGAGCACCATGGTCAGTAGCACGGCGCTTTTCCGATTCTTCTGGAGGACGACCAATTGCCATCTGTACGGTGACCAATTGGTTGAATACCAGCATGGGGAACTCCAGCCGTATGGGTTCGTGGTGCAGGGAGGAGAGCAGATTGTGCAACTGTCCGCTTTCGATACGGGATACCCCCTGCTGCGCGGCTTCTGTGGTATGCAGTAGTAGTAGGGGGATTTTTTGATCGAATGTGGGGGGCATATTGGTTGGAATGTTGGTTGGGATGTTGGCTGGCTGCGGGGAAGGCGGAGGCGAACCATGCTTTGCAGATGCGCTTGGTGGCTGGCGTGGTTCTGATTCAAGCGTTGCTGCAAGGCGGGTGAGGATTGCCTTGAGATCTTGTTGTAAATCAGCAGCTAATCGTTGTTGTTGGGACAAGGTGTGGGGTTGTGGCAGGCTTGCGCCAAGCTTGTGTTCAAATAACTGGCCGGCATCCCGGATAATCGCAGCTAGCCGCTCGCCTGTCAGCGAGATGTGTTGATCATGGCTGGCGCGCGCAAGCCACTGCTCCAGCTGTGCGGTAGGTTTTTCCTGCACTGGCCCTGCAATGGCGTTGCCCACAGTGTTACCTAACACTTGCTTTGCAGCAGGCAAATTGCGGCGGATTTGCGTGAGACTATCGGCAATGGGTTCGCTATTGGGCAGGTGACCCTGCAGGGTGGTAAGTAGCCGTTCCGAGAGTTGCGGCAGATGGCGCATCAGCTCCAGTGTTGGTTGATCGCTGGTGCGCTGTGGCGTTGCCATACGCAACAGCACCCCATCGCCAGGTTGAATATTCGGCGGGGCGGGGCTCCGCACGATGGTGTTGCGCAGGGTGATGGTGACCTCGCCACTATCCAAGCGCTGCCGCACCCAACCCAACGCGCTTTCGCCGGGTTGCATCTGCAGTTTTGGTGGTGCGGTATGGGAGGTTGCCGTGCTGGCAGCCATCTCTGTAACTATGCGTAGCTCTGGCACGCCCGTAGCCGTGCGCCCAAGCGTGGCTTGAATCGGGTCACCCAGCTGCATATTGGTCAGGCGAGGGGTCTGCAACATGAACGCGCGTTGTGATTGGTAGGCCAAGGCCGATGCTGGGGACGATGCCCCCGCTTTGTTACTGTCGATGAGCTGCAAGGTGGCATGTTCCGCCGTCAGTTGTACCACTTTACCTTGGAGCTTAGTGCCATTGGGCACGGATTTTAGTGCCTCTCCCCCCTTGA
Source organism: Mariprofundales bacterium (assembly GCA_030950645.1). Taxonomy (GTDB): domain Bacteria; phylum Pseudomonadota; class Zetaproteobacteria; order Mariprofundales; family J009; genus JAUZRF01. The sequence continues at coordinate 4,200 of JAUZRF010000004.1, read as the reverse complement.
TTAACGCTAAGGTGACCGCATGGCGGCGGGCGTGGTTGGTCTCACGCTTTTGTGCGTTGGTTTGGGTATGCGCATCAGAAAGCATGGATGAATTGCGGGGTAGGCTCCATTGGAGCTGTTGCGATTGGGGCGATGAGGCACCGCCATCCCCTTTGGCGGTAATGATGATAGTGGCACCATTTTTTAGCGTGGATGGTAGCCCTTCCACCACTACCGTTTTCCCCTGCATGGTGATCGAAAATATGCCGTTGCTGGCACGGTGAACAGTCACCTCTGCCCGTTGCCCAGGCGCTATCGGCAGGGTGCCGCCACCAACAATGCGCAACGATGCCGATGCAATTTGAGGAAGTGCTGCACCGGTGGCGGTGGTAAGTCCGGGTTTCACGCTGCGGTGTTCAACACCTCAAGGTATTGTACGATATCCTCGGGCTCCACCATCTCACTAGTAGCTACCAACAAGGCGGCACGATCGGCTCCCTGCTCGATGCGTTCTAGGGGAATGCCAGCAAAAATATTGTGCGCCAACGCCTTGGCCAGTACGCGATCACGGGAGTCTGGATCAGGAAAGCAAAGCACCGTCTCGTTGTAGTGCGCCCCTTCAGTTGCGTGCACCGATGATGGCAATCCTGCAATGAGTTGCGCCAGTGCTGCCGCTGAGCGTTGTGCCACACTGTGCAACCCTGCATCGCCCAACAGCGACAGATAGACTGCTACCGCCGTGCACATTAATCCCTGATTCGAGCAGATATTTGAGGTCGCTTTTTCGCGTCGAATGTGCTGCTCACGGGTAGAGAGGGTGAGTACAAAGCTGCGTTTGCCATCGGCATCCAGGGTTTGACCGCACACCCGACCGGGAAGTTGGCGTACCAGCTTCTTTTTGCAGGTGAAAAGCCCAATATGAGGTCCGCCATACCCCATCGGAATACCTAATGCCTGACCCGATCCAACCGCGATATCCGCCCCCAATGCACCGGGGGATTCGATCAGGGCAAAGGCGCTGGCATCGGAGAAGGCAAGAACTAGCAGCGCGCCGTGTTGATCGCAGGCAGCACGCAGTGGCGCCAGATCGTAGAGCGAGCCGTAAAAATCAGGGAACTGCACGATCACCGCTGCGGTGGAGCCATCAACGGCTGCACATAGGGCCGCGATATCGGTGGTGTAGCCCTCGCAGGTAACTTCGGTGTAGTCACCATCGAGTCGCGACAGATAGTTGCGGCATACCTCACGGTAGCGAGGGTTCACCGAGGTGGCGGCCACGATCTGTTTCCTGCGCGTGACCCGACGGGCCATCAGTGCTGCTTCCGCCACCGAGGTTGCGGCATCATACATCGAGGCGTTGGCCACCTCCATGCCGGTGAGACGGGCAACCATGGTCTGGAATTCAAACAGGCTTTGCAGCGTGCCCTGACTGATCTCTGGCTGGTAGGGGGTGTAGGCGGTGAGGAATTCGCCGCGACTAATGATATAATCCACCGCCGCTGGAATGAAGTGGTGGTAGGTGCCGCCACCGAGAAAATAGCGGTGGTCACTGCCATTGCGATTGGCAGCGGCAGCCTTGGCAAAGCTGCGCTGGATGGCGGTTTCATGCTGTGCTGCGGGCAAGTTAAGTGCCTCTGGCCGAAGGTGAAACTGCGATGGAATATCAGCAAATAGTGCCGAGATATCCGCAACGCCGATGCGCGCCAACATCTGAGCACGATCGCTATCGGTATGGGGCAAAAAACGCATGGCGGGTGGGTATTACTCCTCGAGAAAAGTGGCGTACGCTACGGGATCAAGCAGCTCCACTGTATCACCCTCAATGCGGATGCGCGCAATCCAACCTTGGCCGTAGCAGTCGCTATTAACCAGCTCAGGATGCTCCTCCAACGCTTCGTTGACCGCGAGCACCTCACCGGACACGGGGGCATAAATATCCGAGACCGCTTTCACCGACTCCACCACCGCGAAGGGTGCGCCAGCCTTAACCTGCGCACCTACCTCCGGCAGCTCAACAAACACCACATCACCCAGCGCCTCCTGGGCGTGGTCAGAGAGACCGGAGGTGGCGACGCTATCCTCAATGCGTGCCCATTCGTGCTCTTTGGTATATCGTAGATTCTGTGGAATGGACATGCTATTTACCCCTTATATTCCAAGTTGATATGCAAACGGTTGGCAACTTCGGTATAGGCCTCGCTTAAGCCACCAAGATCGCGACGGAAGCGATCCTTATCCAGTCTGTTGCCAGTGTCGATATCCCATAAACGGCAGCCATCGGGGGTGACCTCATCACCTAGCACAATGTCGTTACCAAGGTGACCAAACTCAAGTTTGAAATCAATCAGCTGGATGCCAGCAGACTTGAGCAGGTCAATCAACACCGTATTCACCTTGCGCGCCATCTGGCGCATATGCACGATCTCGCGCTCGCTTGCCCAGCCGAAAAGCTGTGCATGCTCGGTGTTAATCATTGGATCACCCAGGGGGTCAGATTTGTAAAACAGTTCGGTCAATGGCCGCTCCAATGGCAGTCCTTCATCCAGCCCAAGCCGCTTGCAGATCGATCCAGCGGCGACATTACGAACCACCACCTCAACCGGGATCATCTTGAGCTCATGCACTCGCATGGTATCGCTGCCAACGCGCGCAATCATGTGGCTATGCACCCCTGCGGCCTGTAGATGCTCAAAGAAAAAGCTCGAAATCGCGCAGTTGAGCTCACCCTTACCGGCAATCACATCATGCTTTTTGCCATCAAAGGCGGTGGCATCGTTTTTAAACTGTTGGATGAGTTCGCCCGGGATATCTGTGCTGTAAAGCCGTTTGCCCTTGCCCTCATACTTCAATTCACCAAGTTCCATCATATTTCGTTCCCCCTGTCATGTTAAACGCCCGCGAATCCAGTTGCCAACCATCGCGATCTCTTCAGGACATACCGCATGCCCCATCGGCCAACTATGCCAATCAACTGAATATCCGGCTGCCGTCAGTTGCTGCTGCGCGCTATCACCGAGCTTGATCGGTACCAAAGTATCCTCTATCCCGTGGCCAGCAAAAATCGGCATGGTGTGATGATTGCGTTGCGGTATTGGCAGAGCCAGATAGCCGGAGAGGGCAATAATTCCACCAATCGTCGGGCTTTGGCGCATCCCACAATACAGCGCCATCACCGCCCCTTGAGAGAACCCTGCCAGAATCACGCGATGTGGGGCAATGCCGCGCATCAATTCGCGCTCAACCAATAGCTGAATCTGTGCCGCAGAATGGGCAATGCCCGCACTATCCGGCTCGGCTTCAATATTTGTGGAGCGAATATCGTACCAAGCGGGCATGATGTAGCCGCCATTAACGGTGACAGGCATCGCTGGCGCATGGGGAAAGATAAAGCGAATCGCCAAATCACCCAGCCCGAGCTCGGGAACAACGGGTTCGAAGTCATGCCCATCCGCGCCCAGCCCATGGAGCCAGATCACCGCCGCATCGGAGATGGTATCGCGGGTCTGGCAGATAACTGTTGGCAGAGTAGTGGGGGGAATAGTGTTACTCACGGGCGCCATTCTGGAGATCTAGTAGCGGCTGGCAATGGTGAGGAAACGCTTCGACAACATTCGCCGGTTATTACCCTGCAAGTGATAGCGGAAATTGGTGATCTGGTGTAACTCAGATCACTCCTGATTTTCCCGACAGCGGCGTTGAAAAATGCTCATTTACAAGTAGTAAACTCCGATTTTTCGCCGTGCTATCAGAAAAATAAGAAGCAATCTGAGCAGTTACAGCCATTTTTGGGTAGGGTGCTGAGTAGTTACGAAAAAATAATATCAACCCGCTTGATACGATCATCCGTGCTTATCAGGACAAGCCCTTTATTATCCCCGCCTCATAAACGCATAGGATCAGGGGGGCTGAGTAGTTACGCTTTTTGTAGAGTGCCATGGTCTGAGGGTTCAATCAGTTAGTAAGAAGAACGGGAGATGGATAAGATGTTAAAAGAATTAAGGATTCAGAATTTCAAAGGATGGAAAGATACCGGTTCTATTCAAATGGCCCCCATTACCCTTTTTTTTGGCGCAAACAGTTCGGGAAAGTCCAGTATTGGGCAGTTTCTAATGATGTTAAAACAGACCATTGAATCATCTGATCGGAAATCAGTGTTTTATCCTGGTGGTAAGAATTCAGTGGTGAAACTTGGCTCCTATCGCGAAATGGTTTTTCAGCGTG
>JAUZRF010000039.1 GCA_030950645.1 Mariprofundales bacterium | reverse complement strand
TTGGTTTACGCGCTGGATTTTTGTTTGGTTTCAAGGCGAAAAAGCGGCATATAGCACTGCTATATAAGGCTTTTTACAACGAAGAAAGCAAGCAAAAAGACAAGTGAAAACCGATGAGTTATTTATTTACGGTGCCTAAGCTGCACTCAGGATTGGGGTTTGCTCAGGGTCATGGCGGAAAAATCGGGATATACTGCATCGATGAAATAGAGCCCGTGTGCGGGTGCAGTCTGACCTGCCTGGCTGCGATCCCCATCGCGCAATAGCTGCGCCATCCATTCCGGTGGCTGGCGACCCATCCCCACCACCACCAAGGTGCCAACCAAATTTCGTACCATGTGGTAAAGAAAGGCGTTGGCTGCCACCTCAATCATGACCTCATTGCCATGGTGCGTCACAATAATATCGTCAATGCAACGGCGGGCATGTTCGGCCTGACATCCGGTCGCGCGCAAGGCTGAGAAATCATGCACACCGATGCAGTACGCCGCAGCGCGTTGCATTGACACCAAATCAAGCGGGCGCGGCATCCACCAATGCCGCCACTGCATCAATGCGGGTGCGGTGCTGCGATTCCAAATCAGATAGCGATAGCGGCGCTGCTGACAGTCAAAGCGGGCATGGAAATCGGCTGCGACCGCCCGCACCGCCACCACACGCACCGTCACTGGAAGATGCTGGTTGAGCCCATGCAGATAGGCACGCGGTGATCGCTGCCAGCGCAGTGCTGGAACATCGGTATGCGCCACCATCGCCAAGCCGTGCACGCCAGAATCGGTACGCCCTGCGGCAACAATACGGTGTTCACCCGCGCCATCAATTGCCTGCAGCGCCGTTTCCAGCACCTGTTGCACCGCGAGACCATTTTCCTGCCGCTGCCACCCGCAAAAGGGGCGACCATCAAACTCAACAACAAGGGCAATCCGCTGAAATAACAAGTGAATCACACCAACCATTTTGCACATAACGGCAAGGTGCCGCAGAGCAATAATAACGGATTAAGCCATCCATTGTGGGGCCTGTTTGTTTGCGGCCATGGCTGGGACACCCCCCTACTATTCCCGCGTAACCAGTGCGCTTCCGCACGCAAATCACCGATAGCAAAGACTTGTCCGACCACGGCCACGGCAAGGTGAGGAATATCGCGCAATCGCCCCCGTTCCAGTTGCCAACGGTAACGCAACAGCTGCAATCGCGCCTGCAACCCATGAAGTATCGGGGGGATCCGTTGCAACAGCTGCGACCAAGAGCGACCAACATAGGGGAGATAGTACAACAGCGACTGCCACTCACGCATGGAGATCAGTGCCATCAGCAACCACGCACTAATCAACCAAGCAACCAGATGCAAAGAGAGCCAAGCGGCCATCTTCACGCCTTCGATGGTAGGGCTCCATGGCAGCTGTGGAGCCAAAAGGGTGCCTGGAGTCAGGAATAGATGCAGCAACAACACCGGTAATAGCAACCAGCGCAACATACGCCACAAGCGATGCAGCACCCTACTCTGCTGAAGGCGAAGTAAAAAAAATGCCGTCAGCGCCGTAGTCAACAGCGGAATCCAGCTGATGAAAAAAAGTGCACTTGCAAGCAAGATGCCGCCGCAGAGCAGACGAACCACCAGTGTGGCATTCCGCAAATCCCAAGGATTCACATCCATGCCAATATCGCAACTACTCAGCTCAAGCAACCTGAGCAGTTACCCAATATCAATGAAATGCACAGAGGCTTACCGCTGTTTAACTTTTCTTGGTGGCATCCTCATCAATATCGATATCACCTAGGCCATCCAGCAGTTCTGCTAATTCCGCATTATTGTCCAGATCTACGGTTGAGGGTTGATCCGTTCCAGTCGGCACGCTGGTGGCGTCTGGCACAGCACGCTTCGGTGACGGCGATGCAGGCTCCGCAACAGCAGTACCCTCATCCGCGAGAAGTAGATCCAGATCATCCATCGCCAATGAGATCGTATCGCTCGTCGCTACAGCTTCAGATACCGCAACAATCTCCTCAGTCCTTGGCGCATTGGCCGGCGTATCGCCCTCCCCACTATCTACTTCGGCAGTAAGAAGCACCTCATCGCTATCGTCACTACCCGCATTCGTTGGCGGATTCTCTTGGTGATCCGCACCAGGCAAGGTAATATTACCTAAATCCAAGCCGTCCAGCGCGAAGTCAAGCTCTCCAGAATCCGCCGTTGCATCGCGGTTCACCAACGGCTCTTCCTTATGCGCGCCGCGCATATCTACATCGGTCAAATCAAAATTAAGCGCATCATCGGTGATGCTATCGGCCACTGCAGCGGGCGGTGTGGATGGAGTAGCGGGCAACTCCTCCGTTGCTTCCTCATCCGATGAAGTATCCATCGAGGATATCAGCGCATCAAGGTCCGTATCGTCATCCATAGAGAGGTCGAGCACATGCTCCTCTGCCACCGCTTCTTCATCCATAGGCGCATTGCTATCAACCCCAACAGTGGCGAGCAGCGTCTCAAGATCGTCGTCAAGGTCGCCACCTTCATCACTAACAGTTAATAATTGGGTGAGGGAATCCTCACTGCTGCTGCCCTCCTCCACCAACGGTGCCGAGACCTCTTGTGTTGGTGGGACACTCTCGCTTGCGGCATGCTCTGTCGCCAAAGCACCAGTCAAGCGGTTGAGAAAATCTACTCTATTTTCATCGCTTAATGCCAACAGCGCGGCGTTGTGCGCAGCTTCGGCACCCTTTTGATCACCACGCGTCTGCAACATTTCGACCAGTTTGGCATGAGCGATCGGATCATCCGGCTTGGCATCTAACGCCGCATGCAGATGCTTTTCCGCTTCCTCTTCCATGCCGTAGCGCAGATAGACATCCGCTTCGGCCAAATGGTCCACATTGGCATCATGATCGATCGTACCATCTGTAGCATCTTCTTCCAACACCCTCGCGGGTTCGATCTCCGTTTCGGTATGATCAATGGTGCGAGGGTTATTCGCTAAGGCAGCGGGAAGCTCCGAGGGAGTTGGCTCGGTAATTTTAGATGGTGCTGCCGCCAATGCGCGATCATCAACCACAACTTTTCCTTCATCATGCGACGGTGCAACAGCATCAACGCGGGGTTGATTGGCTGTGGCATTGGATGGTGCGGAGGGCGGATCACCAACCATCCTGTCTCGCTGTTGGGCTGCGGGATGTTTTGGCTGACGGCGCAAGATAACACCAATCATCACCAGAAGGAGCACAATCACTACCGTTGCGGCATACAGCAGCCACAACAGCATGCCATTCGTCCCTGGATCGCGCGTTTGCATCTGCCGCTGCATATGCAACAAGCTAACCTCCAACCGTTTGATCTTTTTATCGGCCTGTTGATTGGCCGCTAGCTGATTTTCCAGCTTGGATATCCGCGCATTATCGGCAGTAAGCGTCACTTGAAGAATCGCGTTATCCTCCGTTAAGGAGGCTATCGTGGGCTGCACTGCCGCGGTGGCTTCTTGATGGGTCGCAACGGGAACTTTTTGCTGAGACAATGCCTTGTTATCCCCTCCTATCGGCACCACTTTGGGTGTGAGAGGCTGCGCTATCACTGGTGTTGCGGTGCGTACTCCAGTCGCTTTGGAACCAACCCGTACCCGCTTAGTATAGCGGTTTTTCTGCGCTTCAGCGATTCGGGCATATTGTGACTGCTTGGTTAGTGCTTTCCATGCAATATTTTGCTTTCGGATAGCCAGTAATGCTTGCTGCTTATCCAGTTGCTCCACCTCTTTTGCGGTCGGAGTTTTAAGATAGCTTCCTGATTTAATTAAATTAATATTATCTTTTGAAAACTTGGCGCGATTCTTGTTAAAGAGCGCCATTGCCACTTGATAGACCGAATAGCGCCTATCTATCCGCAACCTTTTGGCAACAATAGATATGGTATCACCATAGACCATCGGGCCATAGTGCCCAGTCCGTGCCCAACCTGAATACGGGACAAAAGCAGATGCCGCCGTCTTTTCTGTCGTAGCTGCGGTGGTAACACTTTTTTGCGGCGCTTCCACAGCTTGAACATGGGGGGTCACTTTTGGAGCGTATGAAAGATTCGGGGTAACCGATTTTGGCAATTTGAGGAAAATGGGGTATTTCTTAAAATTGGTAGCGCGACCATAACGCACGCGAAGCACAATATTGATAAAGGGAGACTGAATAGCAGCCTTGCTGGATAGTTCCACCCGCATGCCGTGCGCACCTTGCTTGATCCTCGCATGAATCAACGCCAGTGCACCATCATGATAGATCTCTAATATTTGATATTCTGCCGGCGTGGCCAAAGCAACAAACACACTAGAGATATGCTCTCCATTATCCAGTTTCAATGGCGCTTCTGCAAAAAAAGGTGCCCCCAGCTTCGACGCCACATCGATGCGCCCTAGCGCAACCGCAGACCCAGTGGTCGGTTGCAAACACAGCAGCAGTGCACCAAACAGCACCCCATATTTCATACCTGAGCGTTTCATCCGCACCCCTCCCAAACTTATTAAGTTAAGTAACTACTCAGCACCCTACCCAAAAATGGCTGTAACTGCTCAGATCGCTTCCGGTTTTCCTGATAGCAAGGCGAAAAAGCAGAGTTTACTACTGTCAATGCGCATTTTTCAACGCCGCTATCGGGAAAATTAGAAGTGAGTTGAATAATTACTCAAGTGATGCAGTAGCTACTCAGCACCCCACCCGAAAATAGCTGTAACGGCTCAGATTGCTTCTGGTTTTCCTGATAGCAAGGTGAAAAAGCGGAGTTTACTACTGTAAATGCGCATTTTTCAACGCCGCTATCAGGAAAACCGGGAGTGAGCTGAGTAGTTACATTATGCAATTAGCAGTTCTGCAATCTGCACCGCATTCAGTGCAGCACCCTTGCGAATATTGTCCGCTACCACCCACATATCAATGGTATTGGCCTGACTGGCATCATCACGAATCCGCCCAACCCACACTGGATCCGTACCTCCAGCCTCACTAGCTAACGGATAATCCTCGGTCGAGGGATCATCCACCACACAGATACCATCGGCATCTGCCAGCAGGTCACGCACCTGTTCCGCAGCCATCGCCGCAACAAACTCCACATTCAACGCTTCGGAGTGGCCATAGAAGACCGGTACCCGTACCGTGGTGGCGGTCAATGCAATATCCGCCTGTAGAATTTTGCGGGTCTCATCCATCATCTTGTGCTCTTCTTTGGTGTAACCATCATCCATAAATATATCGATCTGTGGAATCACATTAAAGGCGATGCGCGCAGGAAACACATTGGATTCAGCCGATGCGCCGGCAAGCAGTTGCCGTGTCTGATTGGCTAGCTCTTCAATCGCCTTACCACCAGCACCAGAGACCGCTTGGTAGGTAGCAACCACTACGCGGCGAATCGGAACTACACGATGCAACGGCGCCAGTGCCACGACCATCTGGATCGTAGAACAGTTGGGATTGGCTATGATGCGATTGATGCGCGCCATCTCCAGCATCTCAGGATTCACCTCAGGAACCACTAGCGCTACGGCTTCATCCATGCGCCATGCGCTAGAGTTATCGATGACATAACACCCCGCCTCGGCAAATCGCGGCGCATATTCAAGCGAGGTGGCACCACCAGCGGAAAATAGTGCAATATCCACACCTTCCGGGTCAAAGCTCGCCAAGTCCAAGACTTCAGTATCCAAACGATTAAACGCCACAAAGGATCCAGCACTGCGGCTCGAAGCAAGCGGAATCAACTCTGATATGGGGAATTTACGCTCCGCGAGCACCTCCAGCATGGTTAATCCCACCGCACCGGTAGCACCAACTACCGCTACCCGATACCCCCCCTCTTTGGGAGCAAGAAAACCGCTCATGCCAATGCCTTTAGACGGCTGCAAACTGCATCGCCCATTTGGCCGCAACTCACAGCGCCAGCAGTGGCCAAATCGGCAGTGCGGACACCATCATTGATCGCCTGCTCCACAGCCTGTTCCACCTTGTTCGCCAGATCAATGCGATCGAGTGAAAACTGAAGCATCATGGCAACGGAAAGAATCGTGGCCAGCGGGTTGGCTTTACCCTGCCCTGCAATATCGGGGGCTGAGCCATGAATCGGTTCATACATTGCCCACCGTTCACCGATTGATGCCGATGGCAGCATGCCAATAGAACCGGTCAACATTGATGCCTCATCCGACAAAATATCGCCAAACAGATTGGAGGTAACAATGACATCGAACTGCTTTGGGTTACGAATCAACTGCATCGCCGCATTATCCACATACATGTGCGACAGCTCCACATCGGAAAACTCATCGGCATGCACCCGACAAACCACCTCGCGCCATAGCTCAGAGCAGTCAAGCACATTGGCCTTATCAACACTGCACACCCGATTACTGCGCAAGCGGGCCGCCATAAATGCCTTGCGCGCAATGCGCTCCACCTCGGATTCGGCATAGAGCATCGTGTTGAAGCCATAGCGCTGGTCATTGCGTACCTCAATGCCGCGCGGTTGACCAAAATAGATGCCGGAAACCAGCTCACGCACCACCAAAAGATCAACGCCTTCAATAACCTCTGGCTTAAGTGTGGATGCGTTCACCAACTGCGCATGCACCTTGGCTGGACGATAATTGGCAAACAGCCCCAAATCGGCACGGATACCGAGCAGTCCTGCCTCGGGACGCAGTGGCTTGTCCAGTCGCTCCCACTTGGGGCCACCTACCGCGCCCAACAACACCGCATCCGATTGCTTTGCCAAATCGCGTGTTATCAACGGATAAGGGTCACCAGCAACATCGTAACCGGCACCACCAATATCGCCAAACGCCCATTCGGCACCAAGCGAAAAGTGCCGATTCAATGTCTCCAGCACCTTGATGGCTTCCGCTACAATCTCCGATCCAATGCCGTCTCCGGGCAAAATTGCAATTTTCAAATAGATACTCCAAATTCAAATAATTTTCATAACTGCTCAGATTGCTTCCGTTTTATTCTGATGGCAAGGCGAAAAAGCGGAGTTTACCACTTTTCAACGCCGCTATCGGAAAAATCAGGAGTGAGCTGAGTAGTTACGAGAAACAGGGGGAAGACTAGGCATAATCCGCTATTTTCGCCACCGCCTCCATTGCAAGCACCTACTGCTCGCGCAAGTGCAACAAGGTATCACGCAACTGCGCTGCCTCCTCAAAACGCAAATCGGCGGCTGCCTGCGTCATCTTGTGTTCCAGTTCGCGGATCTGTTGTTGCAACGCCTCACCATACAGGGTTTGGCTTTCTGGCTCCTCCACCTCAGGAATATCTCCATAATCCATCGCATAAACAGATCCAAGGATATCCTTGATATCTTTATTTATACTTGTTGGTATAATGTGATTATCTACATTCCACTGCAACTGTTTTTCACGCCGTCGATCCGTCTCTCCCATCGCCCGTTCCATCGATCCAGTCACCCGATCCGCATAGAGAATCACCCGCCCTTCCACATTGCGGGCTGCACGGCCAATGGTCTGAATCAACGAACGCTCTGAGCGCAAAAAGCCCTCTTTATCGGCATCAAAGATCGCTACCAACGCCACCTCGGGCAGGTCAAGTCCTTCGCGCAACAGGTTGATCCCCACCAGAATATCGAACTTTCCCAGGCGCAAGTCACGCAGAATCTCCATGCGTTCAATGGTATCGATATCTGAATGCAGGTAGCGCACCCGCAACGAGAGATCGTTGAGGTACTCCGTTAGATCCTCAGCCATGCGCTTGGTCAGGCAGGTCGCAAGCACCCGAAACCCCTGCCCTACCACCTCTCCCGCCGCACCAACAAAGTCATCCACCTGATTGACCGCTGGCCGTACCTCCACCGGCGGATCAACCAAGCCGGTGGGACGAATCACCTGCTCCACCACCACGCCGCCGCTGTGTGCTAACTCATACGGCCCTGGCGTGGCCGAGACATGGATCAGCTGCGGCGCCACCTGCTCAAACTCCTCAAAGCAGAGCGGTCGGTTATCCAGTGCCGACGGCAGGCGAAAACCATAATCCACCAGCGTCTGCTTGCGCGCCCGATCGCCCTTAAACATGCCGCCGATCTGTGGCACAGTAACATGTGATTCATCAAGGAGTACCAGCGCATTGTTCGGGATGTAGTCGAACAGCGTTGGCGGTGGCTCGCCCGGCGCACGACCCGTCAGATGGCGCGAATAGTTCTCCACCCCGCTGCAATACCCCACCTCCTGAATCATCTCCAGATCAAACAGGGTTCGTTGCTCCAAACGCTGCGCCTCAACCAAGCGATTCTGGTCGTGCAGCTCGGCCAACCGCTCAGCCAGCTCATTGCGAATGGTCTCCATTGCGCGCAGCAGTTGATCGCGCGGGGTAACAAAATGGCTTTTTGGAAAGAGGGTGAATTTATGCAACGCCTCCAGCTTGCGCCCAGTTAGGGGGTCAAAACGGGCGATGGCATCAATCTCGTCACCAAAAAACTCCACTCGGATGGCATCATTCTCCGACTCCGCCGGATAGACCTCCAGCGTATCACCACGCAGGCGGAAGGTGCCGCGATGAAAATCCATCTCGTTACGCTGGTACTGAAGCTCAACCAGCTTGGCCACCACCTCGCGCATATCCTGTGACCGCCCGACCTCAAAATACTGCAACATATTGGAGTACGCTTCAGGGCTGCCTAGACCATAGATGCAGGAGACCGAAGCCACAATGATCACATCCTCGCGCTCCAGCAGCGCCCGAGTAGCGGAGAGTCGCATCCGATCGATATGCTCGTTAATCGCCGAATCCTTCTCGATAAAGGTGTCGCTCTGCGGCACATAGGCCTCTGGCTGATAGTAATCGTAGTAGGAGACAAAGTATTCCACCGCATTATCAGGGAAAAACTGCTTGAACTCACCATAGAGCTGCGCAGCCAGCGTTTTGTTGGGCGCCAGAATCAGCGCCGGCTTCTGCACCTGCTCAATGACACAAGCCATGGTGAAGGTTTTGCCCGAACCGGTAACACCCAGCAGCACCTGATGCTCTGCCCCCTGGCGCACGCCATCGACCAATTCAGCGATAGCTCGCGGCTGATCGCCTTGCGGTGTGAATTCGCATTGCAGATGAAATTTAGCCATAGCCGCACATTCCAACCATCTCGCGCTTGAAGTCAAAACAATTTTATGGAGAATGCGCCGCCTTGGGTCGTTAGCTCAGTTGGTAGAGCAGCGGACTCTTAATCCGCGGGCCGACGGTTCGAGCCCGTCACGACCCACCATATAAATCAAGGGGTTGCAATTTAGCACCCCTTCGATTTTTCCAAATAGGTGCGTGGTAGGTGCGTTTGAGCAGGATTTCACGGCACCTCTCCCCCAAACTCCGCAGGTCAGTTCCACAAGAGGAGCTAGACAGGCAATATCTGGCAGCGCTACACATTAAGAGAGCGATAGTTACAGATACTGAAGTTTCACCATTTTGAGAAACCAGAAAGTGAGCGTAACTACTCAGATCGCTTCCGGTTTTGCTGATGGCAAGGCGAAAAAGCGGAGTTTACTACTGTCAATGAGCATTTTTTCAACGCCGCTATCGGGAAAACTGGGAGTGCGCTGAGTAGTTACGAATTTACAAGAGCGCTACTACATTGAGTTGGAGCGCAAGAAGTGAACCGACGCACGGTGTTCTTTTCCCTCTTCATGCAGTAGGAAATCTCGATATGAATTCTTCATGTTGGTAAGTATTGACTAATATGAATTGAATTATTATTGTTATTGGTATGAAAGCAGCAATAGATAATATGATATCACTTGATAGTCCGTCCCATTTGCAGAAGCAGTTGGGGCAGAAGGCCAAAGTACTGCGCCTTCACCAAGGCTATAAGCGCACTACACTCAGTGAAAAAAGTGGCGTGTCGCCTGAGACAATCCGGAACTTTGAACAACATGGACAAATCAATCTGGAGAATTTCATCAAGATCACTTTTTCTCTGGATGAAAGTAAAAAATTAACCACCTTGTTCGATCTGCCAGAGATCACATCCATCAGTGATATTGAAAAGCAGCAGCGTTTCCTACCTAAACGGGGTAAACGATGAGTATTTTAAATGTTTATTACAGCGCTGATCCTGAATCTCCACTAGCAGTTGGACAACTGGCAATGCATCAAGGGTGCATCTATTTTGAGTATGATGCCGGTTTTCTCCATTCAGGATTGGAGCTTTCGCCTTTTCTACTGCCGATAAAAACAGGTGCTGTGCATGCAGATCCTACGCCATGGCATGGGCTTTTTGGATTGTTCAATGACTCTCTTCCTGATGGTTGGGGTCTGTTGCTTATGGATCGTCATTTGAAATCACTGGGGGTGGAAACCAGATTTTTAACGCCCTTGGATCGTTTGGCCTATGTCGGTAAGCGAGCTATGGGGGCTCTGACTTATGAACCTGCACAGGATATGGATGGCGCGGCATTCGACATCGATCTTCCATTGATGGCAAACAGTGCAATGGATATTTATGAAGGGCATGCAAGTCAGCTGCTACCACAAATGGCGCGTGCCGGAGGCTCTCCGGGTGGCGCTCGTCCCAAGATCCTTATCCACATATGTAAAGATCACATGCTTTCAGGTGAAGGCGAACCACCGGAAGGTTATGAGTCATGGATTGTTAAGTTTTTCTCCCACGTTGACCCCCTGGATACAGGAAGGGTTGAACATGCATACTCACTGATGGCAAAAGATGCCGGTATCTTGATGCCTGAAACGCGGTTGTTTGAGTCTGGAGATGGAAAAGCATGGTTTGGCATTAAAAGATTCGACCGAACGGATAAGAAACGTATTCATATGCACACGCTTGGAGGT
>JAUZRF010000038.1 GCA_030950645.1 Mariprofundales bacterium | reverse complement strand
AAAAAGCGGCATATAGCACTGCTATATAAGGCTTTTTACAACGAAGAAAGCAAGCAAAAAGACAAGTGAAAACCGATGAGTTATTTATTTACGGTGCCTTAGCCCGCCACAGGTTCGGGCGTGAATCAAAACAGGGCAGGTAATACTATTCACCATGGCTGATTATCAATACATTTACACGATGCAGGGGGTCGGCAAGGTTGTTGCTGGCAAACGGGAGATTCTTAAGGATATCTACCTCTCGTTTTTCCCTGGGGCTAAGATTGGTGTGCTTGGGCTCAATGGCTCTGGGAAATCGACCTTGCTGAAAATCATGGCGGGTCTCGATCAGGAGATCCTCGGTGAAGCGCATGCTGCTGCTGGGATTCAGATTGGATACCTGTCGCAAGAGCCGGAGCTAGATCCGGCCAAGGATGTGCGCGGCAATGTTGAGGATGGTGTGGCTGAAACCAAGGCGTTGCTTGATCGTTTCAACGAAATTAGTGCCGCTTTTGCCGATCCCGATGCCGATTTTGATAAGCTGATGGATGAACAGGGCAAGTTGCAGGATGAAATCGATGCGGCCAATGCGTGGGATCTAGATCGCAAGTTGGAGATTGCTGCCGATGCGCTACGGCTTCCGGAGTGGGATGCCGATGTTACCAAGCTTTCCGGTGGCGAACGGCGCCGGGTGGCACTTTGCCGGCTGCTGCTCTCCGAACCCGACATGCTGCTGCTTGATGAGCCCACCAACCATCTTGATGCCGAATCGGTGGCGTGGTTGGAGCGTTTTCTGCACGACTATGCTGGCACGGTGGTGGCGGTGACCCATGATCGCTACTTTCTTGATAATGTGGCCGGATGGATTCTGGAGTTGGATCGTGGCCGTGGCATCCCCTTTGAGGGCAACTACTCCTCCTGGCTGGAGCAGAAGGAGCACCGCCTGAGGGTGGAGGAGAAGCAGGAAACCTCACGCCAAAAGGCGATGCAGCATGAGTTGGAGTGGGTGCGTGCGGGCACGAAAGGGCGCCATGCCAAGTCCAAGGCGCGTCTTAAGGCGTTTGATGATCTGGCGAGCAGTGCGGTGCAGGAGCGCAATGCTACCAAGCAGATCTTTATTCCCGCAGGTGAGCGGCTGGGCGATACGGTGTTGGTTGCCGAAGGGGTGCGCAAAGGGTTTGGCGACCGTCTGTTGGTCGAAGATATGAGTTTTAATCTGCCCCGTGGCGGCATTGTTGGCATCATTGGTGCGAATGGGGCGGGCAAAACCACACTGTTTCGGATGATGACCGGTGCCGAGCAGCCCGATGCCGGCAGCCTGCGTATGGGTGCGACGGTGCGACTCGCCTATGTGGATCAATCCCGTGATGCGCTGGATGGTGAAAAGACGGTGTGGCAGGAGATTAGCGGTGGTTCTGAGACCATCCTGCTTGGCAAGACTGAGGTAGCTAGCCGTGCCTACTGTGGACGGTTCAACTTTAAGGGCGGTGATCAGCAGAAAAAGGTGAAGCTGCTCTCCGGCGGCGAACGCAATCGCGTCCATCTGGCCAAGATGTTGCAGACTGGCGGCAATGTGCTGCTGCTTGATGAGCCCACCAATGATCTTGATGTCGAAACCCTGCGGGCGCTGGAAGAGGCGTTGCTCGATTTCCCTGGTTGCGCCATTGTGATCTCCCATGATCGCTGGTTTCTTGATCGCATCGCCACCCATATTCTCGCCTTTGAAGGTGATGGTCATGTCGAGTGGTTCGAAGGGAATTTTGCCGAGTATGAGGTTGATAAACAGCGGCGATTAGGCAGTCATGCGACCCAGCCGCATCGCATCCACTATAAGAAACTGATGTGAGCGACACTCCGACCCCCGATCCACAACGGTGGTTGCAGGAGTATGGCGGCGCGCTGTTCGGTTTTGCCATGCGTCAGGTGTCGGATCGTGAATTGGCGGCGGATTTGGTGCAGGAGACGCTGCTGGCAGGGTGGCGCAATCGGGCGGGATTTCGCGGTCAGTCGAAGGAGCGTACCTGGCTGATCGGAATCTTGCAGCACAAAATTACCGACCATATTCGCCGCGCCATTCGTGAGCGTGAATTCTCCAGTCAAGCGAAAGTCGATCCGACCGATCCTTGGTTTGCCCCCAATGGCGCTTGGCTTGCGTCGCCATCGGCGTGGCGCGCGGAGCCATCTGGTGCGCTTGATCGGCAACGCATGGCTGAGCAGATCGACCGTTGTCTACAACAACTGCCGCAGACTCAGCGCCTAGTGTTCTGCGCCCGTGAGATGACAGGCGAGGCGACATCGGCCATCTGTAAGCGACTTGAACTCACCACGACCAACCTCCATGTGCTCATGCACCGCGCCCGTTTGGGGCTACGGCGTTGCCTTGAGGAACATGGTTATGGAGGTTAGGAGATGAATCATTTCTGTCGACAAGCGAGCCGCTTGGCTTCGGATCAACTTGACCTCCCTTTGGGTTTGGTTGACCGGATGCATTTGTGGTTGCATCTTGTGATGTGCACTGCCTGCCGCAACAACGCGCGCGCGTTGCAAAAGCTTCATCGCATGGTGGCAACGCGTGATTCTGTGCAGAAACTGGATCTGGAACAGCAGCAGCGCATTGCAGACGCACTGCATCGGGAGTGTGACTAGCGAAGCTGTGGGGGGCTTATTTCCACGGAATGCGTTGCTCCAACGCGCGTGACAGGGTGAACTCATCGATATATTCCAGCTCTCCGCCTTCGGGTACGCCGCGGGCAATGCGGGAGATGGCGATACCGCAGTCGGCAAAGGCGTTGGCCAGGTAATACGCGGTTGCTTCACCGTCGATGGTGGCGCTGGTGGCAAGAACCAGCTCCTCTATTGTTCCATTGGCGATGCGTTGTTCCAGCGCGGTAATGGTTAGTTGCTCAGGGCCGATGCCGTCTATCGGACTGAGGCGTCCGTGCAGCACATGGTAGCCGCCAGCAAAGCCGCCCTTCTCCACCATTAGCACATCCACTGGCTGTTCAACCACACAAAGTAGGGCGTGGTTGCGGTGTAGATCGTTGCAGATGGCGCAGTAGCCGCGCTCGCTAAAGCTGCCGCATTGTGGACAAAATCCAACCTGCTGGTGCAATGTCGCCAATGCGTTGGCAAGCTCTTGGCACTCCTCGGGCGGGCGGGAGATGAGGTTGAGCGCCATCCGTAGCGCCGATTTTGCTCCGACCCCAGGTAGCGTGGAGAGTTGATCTACCAACGCTGCCAATGATATGGGCAATCCTCGCATGGCTAGTAACTACTCATCTCACTCCCGGTTTTCCTGATAGCGGCGTTGAAAAATGCGCATTTACAATAGTAAACTTAAGCTTTTTCGCCTTGCTATCAGAAAAACCGGAATCAATCTGAGTAGTTACAACCATTTTTGGGTAGGGTGCTAAGTAGTTACAGGCTTTGTTTAGAGCACGAATCCTGGTGGTAGCGGCAATCCTGCCATTATTTTATTCTGTTTGGCTTTGACTGTTTCGGTCACCTGCTGGGTTGCCGCATTGACTGCCGCGGCCACCAGATCTTCGATCATGGCTTTGTCTTGATCCTGCCAAATTGCATCCTCGATACTCACTAAGCGCACTCGGTGATCGCCGGTCATATGCACGGTAACCATCCCACCGCCCGATTCGCCGATCACTTCAATGGTGGCCAGGTCGGACTGCATGAGCTTCATCTTCTCCTGCATATCTTTGGCTTGCTGCATTATTTTTCCGATATTCATGGTACGCCTCTTTTGTATTTCACTTGGTGCTTGGGTTTGTCATTCCATTCGTGCCGTAACTGCTCAGATTGCTTCCGGTTTTTCTGATAGCAAGGCGAAAAAGCGGAGTTTACTACTGTAAATGAGCATTTTTCAACGCAGCTATCAGGAAAATCAGGAGTGAGCTGAGTTGTTACCATGAAGGTTTGTGGCCAACTCTGGAGCATCATCGTTGCACCCTTTGGCATGCACTGCCACCAATTGGCATCCCAACTCCTGCACCAATGCCTGAATGTGGGGGTCATGCTCTGCTTGCCGCCATAGGCGTGCCTGCTCCTCTTTGGTATACCGATCACGCTGATGAGAGCGGGTCTCTAGTGATTGATCCTCGGTCTGTTGGGTTAGCCACAACACTTCGCGCTGGATCCATTGCTGAAATTGTCGGCGATCCTCCGCGCTGATGGCATGTTGCTGATGGCTATTGAGCGCCAACTCGATGCGCTGATCATCAAAGCTTCGGCAACGGACATGATCAAGTACTGCGGCTAAGGCGGGTCGCTGTTGTTGGTATGCCTCTAGTGCTTGATCCCAGTTTTGCAGACCGCGCCCGATCCATGGCGCGGTGGTGGTTGGGGCAGGCTCGGCCACCTCGCATTGGGTGGTGGTGGGCAGGGTGGAATTTTCTAGCGCTATTGGCGGTGTGGGGGCGCTCGGTGGCGACATTGTGTTTTTTTGTTGATCTGGGGCTTGCGGTAGGGTGCTGCTATCTGGTGGTAGCAGTTGGTTTAGCATCGCTAGACGCATCACTACCATCTCCGCCCCGCGGGTCTCATCCACCCAAGTGAGGGATTGCAATCCGGTGAGTAAGATCTGATAGCGGGCATCGAGTGCAGTGTGTGAAAAGCGTTCCGCTTGTTGCTGTAGCCAGGTGCCATGATCCTGGGTATTGGCGTCGACGAGGGTGGGGTCAATCTTGAGGCAGGTGAGTTGGTGTAGCAGATCGGTTAGTGAGGCCAGCAGGTGGCGTGCCCCCTGCCCTTGCTGTACCAGTTCACGGAGTTGACGCACCGCTTCTGCGGCATCGCCGGCCAGTATCGGATGGGCCAACCGTTGCGCGGTATCTTGACCAATCAGCCCCAGCGCCTGTTGCACATCGTTTAGTGTGATCTGTTCGCCACCCAGCGAGAGCACCCGCTCAGTCAGCGAGAGTGCATCGCGTACGCTGCCATCGGCGGATTGTGCCAGTGCTGTCAGGGCTGCGGGCTCAGCGGTGATCTTCTCTTGTGTGAGCACGGCTTGCAGATGGTCACGGATCTCCTCCACCGTTAGCCGACCCAAATCAAATCGTTGGCAACGCGAGCGCACGGTAATCGGCAGCTTGTCACTCTCGGTGGTGGCGAGGATGAACAGGGCGTGTGCGGGCGGCTCTTCGAGGGTTTTGAGCAGTGCGTTAAAGGCACTGGTGGAGAGCATGTGCGCCTCATCAATGATATAGACCTTGTGCGCCATGGTGGTGGGCGGGTAACGCACCGAGGCCATCAGCTCGCGGACATCGTCCACACCAGTGTGGCTGGCGGCATCCATCTCGATCACATCCATTGCCGAGCCGTCTACAATTGAGGTGCAGTGGCTACATTTGCCGCAAGGCTCTCCGTCTTGCGGTGCAACGCAGTTCACGCCCATGGCCATAATACGGGCGATGGTGGTTTTGCCGACGCCGCGAATGCCGGTTAGCAGGTATGCGTGCGCTAGCCGTTGCTGCGACAGCGCATTCTTTAGGGTGCGGGCGATGATCTGTTGACCGACCAATTCGTCGAAACGCTGGGGACGAAAGCGGCGGGCGAGAACGATGTAGCTCATGACTGGTGCTATTTTCCTTGGTGAAAGCGTAACTATTCAGCTCACTCCCAGCTTCCCCGATAGCGGCGTTGAAAAATGCTCATTTACAGGAGTAAACTTCATATTTTTCGCCTTGCTATCAGAAAAACCGTAAGCAATCTGAGCAGTTACAGACATTATTCGGGGAGAGTACTGAGTAGTTAAATGAAAGCTGGCATTGGGAAGCGGGAATCTTACGCAAAATTTGCGCCGGAAGCCAATCGGATCAAGGCAACCCAAGGTGTGCTGGATATTCGACATAAAATCAGCCGTAGTCTCCAGAAAGGGTAGTGCAGCATTCGTTCTGTAAAATCATTTTATGGGTCGTAACTACTCAGCACCCTACCCAAAAATGGCTGTAACTGCTCAGATTGCCTCCGGTTTTCCTGATAGCAAGGCGGAAAAGCGGAGTTTACTACTGTAATATGAACATTTTCAACGCGACTATCGGGAAAACCGGGAGTAAGCTGAGTAGTTACGATAAAGGTATAACTTCAGAATCATTGTAACTACTCAGCACCCTACCCAAAAATGGCTGTAACTGCTCAGATTGC
>JAUZRF010000037.1 GCA_030950645.1 Mariprofundales bacterium | reverse complement strand
CCCGATAGCGGCGTTGGAAAACACGCATTTACAGTCTGGATATTCGACATAGGATATCCAGTTACGCGGAAGGAAGGCTTTACCGCCACCACCTTCCCCGCTAGTTTTGCCGCGCGTTTGGTGCCTGATAGCAACACTGCTAAAGGGTGAAACGGGAAGTTCGGTGCGGCAGAAAATATCTACCAAGACCGACGCAGCCCCCGCTACTGTAAGCCTGACAACGCTTTTTCACTCGCCACTGGTTGCACAAACTGGGAAGGCAATGAAGAGCTGCGGATGACGGCAAGCCAGGAGACCGGCCAGACGATTGCGCCCCTTGCATACCTTGTGGGTGGCGCAATGCCAATGTTGATGCCTCGGGGTGAGGGCGCTGTCGGCGAAGCGGTGCCTATTTACCCCTTCCCCTCACGCATACTCCTATCCGGTCGTTTTCAACATCAAAGAACGAAGATCGTAGGAGAACACTTCATTTGCTGATTGCAGGCACACAATCGGGTTGCGGGAAAACCACGATCACGCTGGCGCTGATGCAGGCGCTGCGCGCCCGTGGCTTGGTGGTTGCACCATTCAAAGCAGGTCCGGACTTCCTTGATCCGATGTGGCATACTGCCGCATGCAACCGCCCCTGCTACAACCTGGATAGTCGCATGATGGGTGAAGCGGAATGCCGTCGGCTGCGTCACGAAAAGTCGACCGATGCGGATCTGGCAATCATCGAAGGGGTGATGGGGCTGTTTGACGGCGCGAGCGGAGTCGGCGGTGTGGGATCGGCTGCGGATCTGGCACGGGTGCTAGAGGAGGATGTGCTACTGACCGTCAACGCGAAAGGGATGGGCGGATCCATCGTGCCTTTGGTGGAAGGGTTTGTGCGCCGGGCGAAACAGATGGGGGTACGCATTGTTGGCATCATTGCCAACTGGGTCGGCAGCACCCACCACGCTGAACTGCTAGGCGATCTACTGCACAATGAATCCCTGCCGCCACTGGTAGCGTGGATGGAGAAGGACGCGCCAGAGTTGGCTGAGCGGCACTTGGGGTTGGTGATGCCGGATGCGGGGGATATGCCTGATCTCTCCCGTTATTTTCACATGCAGCAAGATTTTACCGCAGAGGCGCGGAGGCGCGGAGAAGATGAGATCAGCGAGGAATCCGCTACAGCCCCGCTTCTTCACGATAAAAAAATTGCGATAGCCCAAGATGCTGCCTTCTGTTTTATTTACGCGGCTAATCTGGAGTGGTTGCAGCAACAGGGGGCGGAAATCACCTTTTTCTCGCCACTGGCTGGAGAATCTGTGCCGGAAAATACTGATGCAGTCTGGCTTCCCGGCGGCTATCCCGAGCTGCACCTGAAGAGCTTGGGCCAATCATCAAGTTGGCAATCAATACGCGAGCTTATCGAAGATGACAAGCCGCTATTGGCTGAGTGCGGGGGGATGATGGTGCTGGGAGCAACGATTGATGGCGTGCCGATGGCCAACCTGTTGCCATTTTTCTGCACCATGCAAAGCAGATTGGCCGGGCTGGGCTATCGCGAAGAGGCAAATGGCGCGCTTGGACATGAGTTTCATCACTCCAAACGGGAAGATCTCTTCACCACAGAAGCACAGAGACACGGAGAAGTCAAAGCGGCATTTCAGTTGGATCGTGGTGATCATGGTCTGCGCTATCGCAATCTGCGCGCCTCCTACATCCACTGGTATTTCCCCAGTCAACCGCAAGCCGTGGCATCATGGTTCCGCACATGACCCCTATTCCCCCCTCCTATTCGCCGCTTCCTCCGCGTCCCCACGGCCCCGCGATCAAAGCTATTCCATTCGCCTCCTCCTCAGTGCCTCCGTGCCTCTGTGGTAAAAATAGCGGTGAAAAAAATAGTGATCATCCATGGCAATAAAACGCCGAGAGCGCCGCCAAGGCATCACCCTGGTGCTTACCGGTGACGGCAAAGGGAAATCCTCCTCCGCCTTCGGTATGGCCTTCCGTGCCGCAGCTTGGGGGATGCGGGTATGCGTAATTCAGTTCATCAAGGGCAAATGGAAGACCGGCGAACAGAAGGCCGCCGAGCGTTTTGATACCATCGAGTGGCATGCACTGGGCGATGGCTTCACCTGGGACACCAAAAACCCCGAACAAGACATCAAAACCAGCCGCACGATCTGGGAGCTATGCCAAGAGAAGCTGCGCTCGCACGATTATGACCTGCTGCTGTTCGATGAGATCAACTACTGCAGCCATTACGGTTGGATTAGTGGCGAAGAGATCGCCAACTTCATCCGCGATGAAAAGCCGCCATGGATGCACCTGATCCTCACCGGAAGGGATGCAGCAGATGAAGTGATTTCCGTGGCCGATACCGTCACCGAGATGCGCATGATCAAACATGCGTACCAAGAAAAAGGTATCAAAGCCCAACAGGGCATCGAATTTTAGCAGCGGCTAATTTAGTAACTGCTCAGATCACCTCTTATTTTTCTGATAGCAAGGCGAAAAAATGTCGCGATCAGGAAAATAGGGCGTGAGCTGAGTAGTTACATAAAAACATCAACAAGGAGTATCAATATGAGCATCGCAACAACAACTTTTACCGCCACCAAGGTACAAACACCTGCCAAGGCATCCATCACCCGTTGGGCTGAACGCGCCCTGTGGCTAGCTTGGATTCCCGTCGTCCTTTACACCGTATTCTTTTCAGCCATCCCCAATATCCACAATGGCATGCACCCAATTCGCCACTCTACCACCGTGGTACAGTGTCACTGATAAACGCAACCATGACCAAAATGCGCTGGCTCGTGCCGCTGCTACTGGCTGGGGCTGTGATTATCACGGCTCTGGGCTTTGTGCGCTATTTCAATGCCTACGAGGCACCGGGTGAACACTGGGCTCCGGCCTCACCGATCACCCATCAAGCAGCGCGCTTTACTACCGACATGGGCACGCCCGGTGACTACCACATCACGGTGGAAAAATTGGCATCGAAATTCCCGCTGTTCTTTGTCGAGTACCAACCTCCAGGCATGGTCCTTGCAACCACGGTGCACGCCGATGACGGCCTCGTGCGGTTTGATCAACAGTTTGCGGACGAAGGGAGCTACCGCGTCACGGTGCAGCAGCCCGCCCATCGTGACCATCGCGAAGTGGTCAACTTCACGGTGCAAACACCGCTGGCCAAATATGCCACCGACCTTGCCTTTTTTCTCGCCCTACTGCTAGCGGGATTCTTCAGCGGAAAACGACTGCGCGGTCTGGCGATGATGTTGTTGGTGGTTGGGGCGATCAATGGGATGCCAACCCATGCCGAGGCACACAATGTCGCCAATGGCGATCGTGCACTCGCCATTGACAACCATCGTGGTGACCTCACCCTGCAATGGCTTGCAAACACCCCGCCTACAGGTGACGCCAACCGCGCCCCTCTCAACTGGAGCCTCAAGCTGACCCATCCCAGCCAAGGGTTGGCGCACATCCCCTTCTCGCTGGAGATCATTCACCTTGAAAGCGGCCAACCGGTGCTGACCCTAGAGGGCTCCACCGATAGCAACGGCACCATCCCACTGCACTACAGCCCCCCCGATGGTACCGACTACCAGCTTCTGCTACGCGCTGTGATTGATGGCAAGGTGCAACATTTGGCACTTGATGCCACCGCAAACGCAATCCGCCCCACCCCCATCCGCCAATGGAAATCCTTCTCCCTGCTGATGGTGCCGGTACTGCTAGGTATGGCGTGGGGATGGAAAAGAGGATGCTAGAAAGTTTTCCATCTGGGAGGGTGCTGAGTAGTTACGATCATGGCTAAGGTCTGGTTTGTGGGTGCAGGGCCCGGGGATCCTGAGTTAATCACGGTCAAGGGGCAGCGCCTCTTGCAGCAGGCGGGGGCGATTCTGTTTGCCGGATCGCTGGTCTCCGAGGCGTCTACCCGTTGGGCGGGGGAGGATTGCGAGATCGCCGACTCCAAGGGGATGACGCTGGAGCAGATCACCGCTTGGCTGATCGAGAAGGCCCAAGCACATGAAACCGTGGTGCGCCTACAAACCGGCGATCCCTCACTCTACGGCGCGCTGATTGAGATGGTGCAGCCACTCGATGCGGTGGGCATTGCATCGGAGGTGGTGCCGGGCGTCTCATCCGCCTTTGCTGCGGCCGCTGCTGCCTGCGAAAGTCTCACCCTACCCGAGGTAACACAAACGGTGATTCTCACCCGCGTTGAAGGGCGCACACCGATGCCGGAGGGGGAATCGCTACAAGAACTAGCGCAGCACCATTCGACACTGTGCCTGTTTCTCTCCATCACCCTATTAAACAAGGTGCGCAATGCGCTATTAGCTGCGGGATGGCATGATGATGATCCCGTAGTCGTGGTACAGAAGGCAAGTTGGCCAGGGGAAGAGCAGATCGTACGCGGCACCATCGGTACCATTCGCGAGCAGTGCCGAGAGGCCAAGATTGCCGCCCAAGCGATGATCATCGTTAGCCCCACCCTTGGTGCGCGCCACTGGCCCGAACTCAAGCGATCAAAACTCTACGATGCCGATTTCACCCATCGCTTTCGTCGGGCAGAAAAGTTAAAATGAACCATAGAGGTAACTACTCAGATCCCTTCTTATTTTCCTGATAGCAAGGCGAAAAAGCGGAGTTTACTACTAATCCCCTCGCAAAAAGTCAGGATGTCGATTTTCATGGGGTCTTCAAACCCTTCCGCAGGTCATAAACATCGATTCTGGAGCAAATGGTGAGCTCATTTTTCCATCGATGTGAAAAGTTC
>JAUZRF010000036.1 GCA_030950645.1 Mariprofundales bacterium | reverse complement strand
CAAACCCTACCGAAGGTCATAAACATCGATTCTGGGGCAAATGGTGAGCTCATTTTTCCATCGATGTGAAAAGTTCGGGAACATCTCGACTTTTTGCGAGGGCATCACTACTGTAAATGAGCATTTTTCAACGCCGCTATCAGGAAAACCGGGAGTGAGCTGAGCAGTTACCAAGCGCTTAATGAAATAAAATACGCCCCACGGTATCCTTCGCCGTTCGCAAATAGGATAAGTGCCTTCGCAAAGCGTGATCAATGCGCCATCCACGAACGGACTTATCAAATAGGAGCATATCCAAACCATGCAATATGAGCCCATGACGATCCAAGGTGCCGAAGCGCTGCGCAACGAGTTGGGCCAGATAAAAGGCCCAAAGCGCCATGGAATTATTGCCGCCATCGAAGAGGCGCGCGCCCACGGCGACCTCTCCGAAAACGCCGAGTACCATGCAGCAAAAGAGGATCAATCACTCAATGAGGGCCGCATTGCCCTGTTGGAAGATAAACTGGCACGGGCACAAATTATCGACCCAACCACCATCCATGAGGAGAAGGTAGTGTTTGGTGCCACCGTTACCCTACGCGATGCTGAGAACGATGCCGAGAAGATCTATAAAATCGTTGGGGTTGATGAAGCGGACATTCATCATGGTAAGATCTCCATTACCTCGCCCATCGCCCGCGCCCTGATTGGCCGTGCAGAGGGGGAGGAGGCGCGTTTTCGCGCCCCCGGCGGCGAGCGCGAGTATGAGATCCTCTCGATTAGCTATATCTAGCGACTACAGATAATAACAACACCCCCCATGATCAAACTACAACTCGCTGCCACACGGCTCTGCACCGCGCTGATCTTAGGACTGCTAGTGGTCAGTGGCTTTGTGGCCGCACCAGTGCTGTTTTTCTATGCGGGAGACCGCATGTTGGCGGGCATGTTGGCCGGACACATCTTTCACATCGCCAATCTTGGGGTGATCCTGCTCGCGGTGGCCAGTGCTGGATTCTGGTTCCAGTTACGCGCGAGGGGATTTGCGGTGCAGCGCCTCCATTGGTGTCTGCTAGCAATCATCGCGCTGTCTATAGCGATCAACGCCTGGGGCATTAGCCCACAAATGGAGATCATTAAGGCGGCGGCAACCCAAGGTATTGATGCGCTAGCTGCCAATAACCCGTTGCGCACCCGTTTTGGCATGCTCCATGGCATCAGCGAGCTGCTGCATCTGCTAGCAGCAGTAGCCTCCACATGGCTAGTTGCGATTGGTCTGGAGCGCACGGCCCCATGACGATATTCCCATGACGGTAGCAGTATATCCGGGAACCTTTGACCCCATCACCCTGGGTCATGTCGATGTGGCACAGCGAGGCTTGCGACTGTTTGAACACATCGTCATTGGCATCGCGACCAACCCCAACAAACAACCCGCCTTTGACCATGCCACACGATTATCTATGGCGCAGGAGACATTCGCTGATGAGCCTCGCGTCGAGGTGGCGGGCTTTGGTGGCCTGCTGATCGATTTTGCTCGCCAGCACCACGCTGGAGCCATTTTACGCGGACTACGCGCAGCCTCCGATTTCGAGTACGAGTTCCAGATGGCCACCATGAATCGGCGGCTGGATGCCACCATCGAAACCGCCTTCGTGATGGCGCGCGAAGACTACACCTTTGTCTCATCGCACTTCATCCGCGAAATCTCCGCCATGGGCGGTGATGTCTCCTCGCTACTGCCTGAGCCGGCACTACGGCGTATGAAAAATACTGAGATCACTTCCGATTTCCCCGATAGCGGCGTTGAAAAATCACCACACTGAACAGCACGAACGCACCGATCTGTTTTGCCCTTACCAGCCTTGCCCTTACCGGTGGGGTAGAGCGCGATGCCATCAAGTGCATGCAGGCATTTGGCAAACGCGGTCGTCCCATTCATGTCATCGCTGGGGTGGTTCGTCCGGGTGTGCGTGAAACACTACAAGACACCCCAATCACCTGGCACCCAATCCATACCATCCGGCGACCACCATCCATCTCCCAAGCGATGATTTATCTGCAAACTAAGCGAATTATCAATACGATCCGAAAACAGCATCCCGACCTTGCTGTCATCTCACTCGATCCGTGTCCACTAGCCGATTATTGGGTGGGAGCCTCTCCGCAAGCACTATGGAAACAAGCCAAAAAGCGCGGAAAATTCTCCCGCTCATTCAAACCCGGACTCACCGCATGGCAAGCGTGGGCTGAGCGCACCCTCTGCGCCCATGCCCGTCACATCCTCATCTACAGCAACCAGGCACGGGATTGGTTTCTTAGCCATGGCATCGCACCAGCGCGGCTCAGCCAGGTAGTCATCCCCACCAATTTGGTACAATTCAAACCTACGGAAACCCCTATTGCAGCACGACAAGAGTTGCTCATTATCGGCACCAACCCGCAACTCAAAGGGATTGATATCGCCCTGCAAGCATGGGCAACCATTACCCGTCACCACCCCAAACTCACCCTGCGGATTGTCTGCAAGGGGTGGAAGGTGCCAGCACGGGTCAAGGCAAGTGGGCTAGCCAATGTGGAGGTCTCTCCACTCATCCCCACCCCGGAGCAGTATTATGCCCAAGCACGGCTGGTGTTGATGCCCTCCATGTTTGAAAGCTGGGGCAATGTGCCACTTGAGGCGCTGGCTTGCGGTGTGCCCGTGGTGGTCTCCAAGCAGACACCATCCTCGATGATAGTGACAGCACCCATGCTGGGCACCGTCATCGATCGTGATGGCCAGAACGATGCGCAAAAGCTGGCCGATGCCACATTGGCGCAATTGGCATTGCCCGATGAAGCAGATGCCATGCAGCTGCGCCACCAGCAGATCATCGACTTCCAACAGCGCCACCCCACCTCAATTCAGTGGCTGCTCGCCCATGTCTGATATATCGCCAGACCCTCACGCGCCCGCCAAGTGGGAGTATGCGATATGGTACCTATTTTTGGCCTCATGGATGCAGGGCATGGCGATACTCAATATTGCTGGAGCACTACTGCTGGTGGCCTCCGCTCGCCATCTACCCTATGCGCTACGCCTAGCCGGACAATACCGCATGCTGTGGTTAGCTGTCGCCTGCTACGAAGGGTTGCGCATCCTTACCACCATCTTTGCGCAATTCCCCGCTCAGGCCGCAGTGGGGCTTTTCGACGATCTACGCTCGATCATGATTGGCTTGGCCGCATTGGCCTTCCTGCGCTCACGCCAGCAGGTGATTTTTGCAGCCTGGGCAAGCTTCACCGGAGTCACCATATTAAGCTGGTGGTCACTGGCATGGCAGCTGTGGCACCATGGGCTAGCTACCAATGGCGACATCATCTATGGCACCTTCGCCCACCTCAACTATTCAGCCACCTACAGCATGATCGCTATGTTAATTATGCTGCTCGTGCTCACTCGGCTGCCGTTCCGGCACAGCTGGCCCATGCTGTTGGGCATTGTTCCCATCGCAGTGATGCAGATTCCGCTTAGCAGCCGCACCGTGCTATTGGCCGCAGCTCTGGGATGCGGTATCTACATCCTGATCCAGCGCCAATGGAAGACGCTCATGATCGCAACAGCAATGGTGCTAATAATGATTACTGGCCTGTCAATGACCTCCACTGGCCTGCAGCAATTTGGCACCACAAGTTCAGTGGAAAAGCAGCTAGAGGGCCATCATGGCATGCCGTCGATCCAGATCCGACTGGAGATTTGGGGTCTGTTATGGCAGATCAGCAAGGATCACCCCTTCGGCATCGGGCCACGCAATCATGGCTATATCAGCATCTCCCCCTACCGCAAATGGATCGCCCAGCACATGGCCTACACCTTTAGCACCGTTCACCAGATCGACACAACAAGCGCCGCATTCATCCATTTTGACCTCAACCACAGCGAGGGCGGACACCCGGTCAGCTACGATCCACATAGTCAGTATATGGAATCCTTGGTGGAAACCGGTATGTTGGGCGTGTTATCGCTGCTGTTTTTGTATGTAATCCCGATTACGCTTGCACGCCGCCAAGGCTCGCAAACGGATAACGAGCACGCCCTACTCCAGGGAACGGCGATGATTACCATCTGGATCTTGGCTTGGAGCGGACTGACCATCACCATCTTCCACCAAGCGGGACTGATCTTCTTTTT
>JAUZRF010000035.1 GCA_030950645.1 Mariprofundales bacterium | reverse complement strand
CATCTATGCAGTCGGTATCCTGAATTGGGTAAGTGTGCCACCATCGAGAGTTTTTGGACCGCCTGTTTTGAGCAGGTTGGGATGATGCGCGCCTCGTTCGACATCCACCAGGCAGGGGAGGCCATCCCGTAATCCGGCGGGTCTGGAGCTGTTTGGGATAGAGAAATAAAGCAAAAAACTGCCCCCACACAACTTGCATATTTTCCTCCCTTCTTTTTGCCGTTTGACTTCGGTCATTCCAATCTGAAGGAGATTATGATGACAATACCTAGCGAAACAGCCCTGTTTCGACTCTCAATCCTTGGCCCTCTGGTCAGCAGGAGCAATCTTGAACACGGTGAGCTCAAGCTGCGAATCCAAGAGATCGCTAGCCGGGATTACAACATCCCGCACACCAATCAGCGCACCTGCATTGCGGAGAAAACCATCGAAGGCTGGTACTACGCGCACCGTCGTGGCGACATCGATGCGCTAGAGCCTAAGGCGCGGATAGATAAGGGGGTATCCAAGCTGCCACTGGAGATTAGGGAGCGGATCATTGAGGCAAAGAAGGAGAATGCACGCCGTTCCATCGATCAGATTATTGTGTTTCTGGAGGGAGAGGGGGTTGTGGCCAAAGGAAGCCTCTCCCGCTCCAGCGTTCACCGACTGCTGCAACGCTGCGGCATTTCACGCATGGTCGGTTCCGCCTCAATGCCGGAGGAGTACCGCGCCTTTGAGAGCCAATACGCTGGCGACATCTGGTACGGCGATGTGATGCACGGCCCATCGGTGCCGGTAGATGGTCGCATGCGTAAGGTCTATCTGGTGTCGCTGATGGATGACGCCTCGCGTCTGATCACGCACAGCGCATTCTGCCTTGGTGAGAAGGCGTTGGATATTGAAAATGTGCTCAAACAGGCGGTACTCAAGCGTGGCCTGCCGCACAAGCTGGTGCTTGATAACGGCTCTGCCTATCGCTCGGGATCGCTCAAGGGGATCTGCGCTCGGCTGGGCATTCACATGATCTACTGCCGCCCCTACGCGCCGGAAGGTAAGGGAAAACTCGAGCGCTGGCACCGCACCTTCCGCCAGCAGTTTTTAAGCGAACTCGATACCAGTCGCATTCAAACCTTGGCGGATCTCAATGCTCGGCTGTGGGCGTGGGTGGAATCGGTCTATCACCACCGCGTTCACAGCTCGCTCAAGGGCAAGACGCCACTGGAGCGCTACCAACGGGATCTTCCTCGCATTCGAGCATTGGGTAGTAAGGCGTTGAAGCTTGATGAAATATTCTACCATCGAGCCCGCCGCAAGGTGCGTCGCGATGGCACGATCGCCTGGGATGGGAAACGGTTTGAGGTTCCGTATGAATTGGTGGGAAAGTATCTCTATCTGGTGATTGAGCCACATGCCAAAGAGGCGGTTCGGGTGGAGAATGAGGAGGGAGAGATCCTCGGTGGCGTCACGCCGCTGGATCTGGTCGCCAACTGCAACCGCAAACGCGTTAAACCCAAGCCGGATGAGGTAGAAAATGTGGCTCCAGAAACCAGCATGGTGGAGCGCGCACATGAGTGCTACAACGCAGAACTCAAAGGGGACAAATGATGTATAAGCAACACTTTGGCCTGACCCATGCTCCTTTTAACAAGGCGGCAGCAGCGCTGTGGGATGATGGGGCGATCACCCATTTGCAGGAGCAGTTTCAATGGCTGCTGGACAGCCCCGGTGTGGGGCTGCTGACGGGAGAGCCAGGGGTAGGGAAAACCGCAGCCCTGCGCATCGTCACCGTGCCATTGAATCCGCACCGCTATCAGGTGATCTACACCGCAGAGACTGACTTCGGGCGCTTGGACATCTACCGTCATCTGGCATTGGCGCTGGGTCTGGAGCCAGCTTATCGCCGCGCGACCTTGTGGAGGGACATCAAGGCGCACATCACACAAATGGTGGAGGCGCGACAGATGCTGCCGGTGTGGATCATCGACGAGGCGCAAAACCTGCCGCAGGAGTTTTTCCGCGACTTCCCCGCCTTTCTCAACTTCGCCTTTGACTCCAAGGATTTGATGACGGTTTGGCTGGTTGGTCACCCCATACTGGCGCATACATTAAGTCGCGCACCCCATGCGGCACTGGCCAGCCGGATTCAGACCCGCATCCAGCTCAAGCCGGTGGTGGAACGGGATCGTTTTGCCAACATGGTGGAGCATGCCATGCTGCAGACAGGCTGCCAGCAACGGCTCTTCACCGACTCCGGCCTAGAGATCCTTCGCCAGGCATCACAAGGGTTGCCCCGTTATGTCGGACGCATCCTCACCACCGCCATGCGTATGGCAGTGCCAAAAGGGTTGAGCCATCTACCTGATGACCTTTTGCAAGAAGCCATCGAATCACTGCGATGAATGACGACGAATCCATAATCTGATTACGGGCGCGCAGAGTTGGTTGGCGATGGCATCTCCGATCACCCTCCTACGCTGACCAAGCTGAAATTAGCAGTGATAACATATGGCTGTATCCCATGCTGGATCAGGAAAAGTAAACTTCTGATTCAGCGCGGGATAAAGTCGCTTATCTCACCTGAAATAGGTCGGAACGAAATGACTCGTTTTGCGTGGGATGTAACACAGCCGTGCTCGAAGCAACATCCATGCGAACTTGCTGTTGGTCATCAAATAGCGTTTCCACATGCGGCGAGGCTCTTGAATCACACGGTACAACCACTCCAGTCCAGACTGTTGCATCCAGAGGGGCGCACGTTTCGTTTTTCCAGCCACGATATCAAAGGTGCCGCCCACGCCCATGGCAAATCGTACACCCAACTGCTCTCGCCAGCGATGAATGAATTGCTCTTTCCTGGGAGAGGTGATCGCGACAAACAACATCGTTGCGCCGGAATCAGCAATCTGCTTCACAACAGACTCTTCATTATCCCAAAAATAGCCATGATGCCAACCGGCGATCTTTAACAAAGGGTCATCCCCTTGAATTTTCCGCACCGCCTCATTGACGACATCTTCCCGTGCACCAAGAAAAAATACGGAATCACCGCGCGTCGCAGCCAGCGAAAGCAGCGAAAAAAATAGATCTACGCCAGCCACCCGCTCCGGCACATTCAAGCCAAGCATACGCGCACCCCAAACCACACCCATGTCGTCAATGTTGATGATCTCGCATCCCGATACCGCCTCACGCAGTTTCAGGTCATGCCGCATATTGACCACCTTGGCAACATTCACCACCACATGCTGTGTAAACATGTCTGTATCTAGTCTGTAGGCTATTTCCTCCAGGGTCTGATCCATGGTCCAGGGATGCATCTTTTGAGTTCGGGGATGGACGGGGAAAATCATCGGTGTTTTGTCAGCGATTGCATTCAAGGAGTCAATGCCTATATTTTAAGTGGGTTTTAAGGGTTCTGACCCCTTTTTACGGGCTGGATGGATGATAGGGACAGTTTTATTCTGGAATAGCGATGGAAAACCCGTGTGGCTGGAGCAGAACAGAGCACATCTCTCAATTAAATCCGCGAAACAAAACCTGACCCCGTCCATTATGGCACCAGAGATCACTCCTGCCGCAATATGGACATCGATCAGGTTTACAATCCTGCGAATGATTTTTCAAAAAGCTCTGATACTCCAAGACTGTTTTGATGCCTGGCAAAATGGTGACTCGAGTTGGAGCGGTGGTGTTCGATAGTAAATGAGTTGATGACATGCCCCAATACCGCAACCTCATCAACACGATTGCAACCCATGCTGTCCCATGGACTCCAAGAAGAACCCCTT
>JAUZRF010000034.1 GCA_030950645.1 Mariprofundales bacterium | reverse complement strand
GATCAATCTGCTATTTTTGATCGAGCAGGGATTGCTGGATATTCCAGTATTGTATCTGAGTCGTTATATCATTGAACATAAAACGGGTTATTATCAAAACCTGCTGAATGTGACACGGCATCAGCAATGGGAAACATGGATGCTCTATATGCTGGATGCTATTGAACAAACGGCTATATGGACACGCGAAAAAATTACAGCCATTCACCAATTGATGGAGCAGACAGCGGGTTTTATTCGCGAGCAATTACCTTCCATTTATAGCCGTGAACTGGTGGAGCTTCTTTTTGTACAGCCCTATTGTCGCATTGGCAATATGGTCGATGCCAATATTGCCAAACGACAAACCGCATCGCGCTACTTGAAGGCGTTATGTCAGATTGGGGTGTTACAGGAGATAAAATCAGGGCGTGAAAAACTCTTTGTGCATCCGAAGCTAATCCGGCTACTGACCCTGGATGGGAATCATATTGGTAACTACTGAGCTCACTCCCGGTTTTCCCGATAGCGGCGTTGAAAAATGCGCATTTACAGTAGTAAACTCCACTTTTTCGCCTTGCTATCAGAAAAACCGGAAGCGATCTGGATCTTGGGCGTTCATCAGAATTGATCCCCTTATCCGCACTTCGAGTGGCCGCACTCTAGGCAGGTGTCGCAGCCATCCATGCGGATCAGGCTCATGGCGGCGCATTTGGGACACTGGGTGGCATTTCTCATGGCGTTATCGCCCAGTTTTTCTTCAATTTGACGCTTCTTAGCTAACAACTCGGGGCTATTGAGCTGTCCCTCCATCATGCCGATACTGACCAGATGCTGCTGAATTACTTCACCGATCTCCGCCACTAGCGAAGGCATGTAGCGCCCCCCCTTCTTGTAATAGCCACCTCGGGGATCAAACACCGCCTTAAGCTCCTCAACCAGAAATGTGACATCGCCCCCCTTGCGGAAAATCGCAGAGGTGATGCGAGTGAGCGCAACGATCCACATGAAATGTTCCATATTCTTGGAGTTAATGAAAATCTCGAATGGTCGGCGATGGGTTCCCCCATCCGGAGCTGGCACCACAACATCATTAATGGTGATATACATCGCGTGTTCACTCATCGGGGTTTTGATCTTATAGGTTGATCCCTCAAGAATATAATCACGCTCCAAAAGTGGCGCAATAGCAGCCACATTGCTTACCTCCTGCGCGGACTCATCCTCGCCCACTACCGCATAGCCGGTGATTTTTTGATCAATTTTGGTGGTCATCGTTTTCTCCTTCACTACTGGATTAGAATTTGCCATAATACCCCTCCTTCAAGGCATCAAACAGGTTGGCTGCGCTGTGCATCTCACCGTCATACTCCACCTCTTCATTCCCCTTAAGCTCCACGGTTGTCCCATCCTCCAGCGTAAAGCGATAGGTGGTATTGGCCAGATCCTCCTCCTTTACCAGTACCCCCTGAAACACTGCGGGATTAAAGCGAAAAGTGGTACACCCCTTCAACCCCTTCTCGTAGGCGTACATGTAGATCTCTTTGAAATCTTCATACGGAAAATCGGTCGGCACATTGGCTGTTTTTGAGATTGAGGAGTCGATCCACTTCTGTGCCGCCGCCTGCATATCCACATGTTGCTTGGGCGTGATGGCATCGGCACTGATGAAGTAATCCGGCAGCGTGCCAGATTCCGGTGTCGCCGCATCATCAATCAAGCTGCGATAGGCCAGCAATTCGTAAGAGAAGACATTCACCTTCTCCTTCGATTTCTTGCCCTCACGGATCACATTGCGCGCATAGTGGTGGGCAAAACTGGGCTCAATGCCGTTCGAGGCATTGTTGGCTAGACTCAAACTGATGGTCCCCGTCGGAGCAATCGAGGAGTGGTGACTAAAACGGCTACCATGCTTGATCAGCTGCTCCACCAATTTCGCATCCTCAGCCACACCGGAATTGGCCAACTGCTGCATGTAGCGCGAATACCGTCCCCACAACACCCGACCCGGAACCTCATCACCCAGCTTGATGCCATCCTCTGCCATCTGCGGCCGTTGGGCCAACATATCTGCGGTCACCGCAACCTTGCGCGCCATGATTGGTGCAGCACCCTTCTCTTGCGCCAACTCCAGGCCGATCCGGTAACCCGCCCGCGCCATCTCCAGCGTGACCTGCTCGGTCATCGCCAACGCCTCTTCGGAGCCATACCGCATCCGCAGCATCGCCAACGCACTGCCTAAGCCAAGAAACCCCATGCCATGACGCCGCTTACTGATGATCTCATCGCGCTGTGCCTCCAGTGGCAAACCATTGATGTCAACCACATTATCCAACATCCTGGTGAATACCGCCACCACCTCACGAAAGGTGTCCCAATCGAATTCAGCCGCATCAGTAAAGGGGTCGCGCACAAATTTGGTCAAATTGACACTGCCCAATAGGCAAGCACCGTAAGGAGGGAGTGGCTGCTCACCACAGTTATGCGCATAGATGCCGTTGGCATCAAAAGCATTGATACCGGGAACCTGTACATCATAGACATCCTCTACCCCATCCGGCGTGGTTGATGCCACGGTGGCCACAAAATGCTCACGATTGAGTCGCCGCTTATCCTGCGCCAACAACCCATCCAGTCGCTGCTGTTTGTTGCCATCGGCAAAACCGATACGATCCGAAAAACAGGATAAACTCTCGCCACTAATAACCAGCTCATGCTGCGCCGTGGTCGGATAGTGACGCATTTTCCCCTTACCATCAGGGAATCGTTGCACCTCTGCCGGACGCCGATTCGAGCAGATGGTCGAGGCAATGCCCAATCTCAGTAACATCCGCTGCACCGCCTCCAGCCGTGGATAATCGCTCTGACTCAAGCGTATACTTCCCCCCTTGCTTTGGTTGCCTTGCACCGAACCATCGGCATCAAAGAAGCCGCGCAGAAACCCTTGGTAGAAATCGGATGAGCCCTTTTCCATCGCCGGGGTCACACATTTATTGCCAACCTCCATGCCCAGTTCTAGCGCCAAATCGCGCAAGCTGCTCAGTTCCATGCGCCACTCGCCGCGACCAGGAATCGCAGAAAAACCTGCAAAATCACTACGGTAAGTGAACGAATCCCGCACGGCCCGTTCCGCCTCTTGTAGCAACGCGGAAGCTGCGCCGCAGCCGGCCTCACCACCATTGACCGCCATTTTATCCGTCCAGACAGAAACCACTGCACCCTCGCGTTTCAGCGTGCCATCCCCCACCAATAGGCCGAGCAAAAAGCCTTGATCCCGATTCAAGGCGCCGCCCCAATGCAGCCCTTCATGATGATGCAATAGCACCCGATCACCAGGCTGCAACTTGTCCGCCTGCGTCCACGCGCTGTCGCAACACCAGCGGGTCAGCTTGGTCACCTTGCGTACCCGGTGGTCAGCGGTCAGGCGCAACTGCTGCCCCTGCTCCATCTTTAGACGCAAAACGGGCTTGGTCGCGGTGCGGAAAAAACCTTGCGCCCCGCTAGCATGAGGCTGACCATCCACCATCGCGGTGAAGGGCTTGCCGATGAGGTCAGCGACCTGCCGCGCCCCTGCTGCCGTCTGCACCCAGGTATCACCACTCACACAAGGATTGGTCGCGCGCACATTTTCACAGAACCAGTTGTTGTTCATCTCATTAACTTTGTCGATCAAAATGAAGCCCGGCTCAGCATAATCGTAGGTGGAGGCCATAATCACATCCCACAGTCGACGCGCCTTGATCGTGCGATAGACCCGGCATGCCACCCGTCCCTGAGCATCCACGGTGGCGTTGGCTGGAGGGTTGGCTACCGGACGGAATACCACCTGAGTTTCCGCATCCTCCAGCTCGATTGGGCTAGCTGGAAACACCAATTTCCAATCGCCATCGCCCTTCACCGCCTCCATAAAATCCTTAGTGATCAAACACGAAAGATTAAATTGGCGCAAACGACCATCCTCGCGTTTGGCGCGAACAAAATCGATGATATCAGGATGCGAGATATCGAAAGTCCCCATTTGCGCTCCGCGCCGTCCCCCCGCTGAAGAGACGGTAAAGCACATTTTATCGTAGATATCCATGAAAGAGAGAGGCCCGGAGGTGTAGGCACCAGCACCAGAGACATAGGCACCCTTGGGGCGCAGGGTGGAGAATTCATAGCCAATTCCACAGCCTGCCTTCAAGGTCAACCCCGCCTGCTTGACCATGGAGAGTATCCCATCCATAGAGTCCGGAATGGTGCCGGAAACGGTGCAGTTGATGGTGGAGGTGGCGGGCTTGTGCTCAGATGCCCCGGCATTCGAGATAATGCGTCCGGCAGGGATCGCGCCATTGGCTAGCGCCCAAGCAAAACGGTTATGCCAGAACTCCTGCTTCTCAGGATCCTCGACCTCAGCCAGCGCTCGCGCTACCCGAGAATAGGTGTCCATCACATGGTCATCAACTGGACGACCAGTTTTATCCTTTAAGCGATATTTCTTGTCCCAAATATCCGCGCTTGCCGGTTGTAGCGCCACCTCCACCGTTTTCGGTGCATCGGTAGCCTCTTGAAGTTGTACTGCGTTCATCATCCCTCCTCAATATCCATTCGAGGCGGCGCAGCTTGGACACAATATATAGGGTGTCAAGCACCCATGAGACACAAGACCTAGTATCTAAGGCCGTTCACAAGTTATCCACAATCAACCAACAACTTTCTATAAATAGTAACAACTCAGCACCCATTGAAAATATCTCGTAACTGCTCAGATCGCTTCTGATTTTGCTGATGGCAAGGCGAAAAAGCGGAGTTTACTACTGTAAATGCGCATTTTTCAACGCCGCTATCGGGAAAACCGGGAGTGACCTGAGTAGTTACTGCAAATAGATAAAATTACCGAGCATTCATCTGGTCGAAAAACTCCACATTGCACTTCGTCTTGCCGAGCTTATCAAGCAAAAACTCCATGGTATCAACCGTCCCCATGGACGATAGAATCTTTCGTAGCACCCAGAT
Source organism: Mariprofundales bacterium (assembly GCA_030950645.1). Classification (GTDB taxonomy): domain Bacteria; phylum Pseudomonadota; class Zetaproteobacteria; order Mariprofundales; family J009; genus JAUZRF01. The sequence goes on along the minus strand of JAUZRF010000034.1, from coordinate 6,529 downwards.
ACGCGATAGCTGGCTAGCGGGAGTCAATAACTCCTCCTTGCGGGTACCCGATGGCGCAACATCAATCGCTGGAAATACCCGTTTATCGACCAGTTTGCGCGACAGGTGAAGCTCCATGTTACCGGTGCCCTTAAACTCCTCAAAAATCACCTCATCCATCTTGCTGCCGGTCTCAACTAGGGCGGTAGCAATGATGGTCAGTGATCCACCATCTTCGATATTGCGCGCCGCGCCAAAGAACCGTTTCGGACGGTGAAGGGCATTGGAGTCAACACCACCAGAGAGCACCTTACCACTAGAGGGCATCACCGCATTGTAGGCGCGCGCCAACCGGGTAATAGAATCGAGGAGAATCACCACATCCTTACCGCACTCCACCAGCCGCTTAGCCTTCTCGATCACCATCTCCGCAACCTGCACATGATTCTTGGCTGGCTCATCAAAGGTTGAGGCAACCACCTCGCCCTTCACCGACCGCGTCATATCCGTCACCTCTTCGGGTCGCTCATCAATCAGCAACACGATCAATGTCACCTCAGGGTGGTTGGCCTCAAGCGAATGGGCGATCGATTTTAGCAGCACGGTTTTGCCCGTACGCGGCGGAGCCACCAATAGCCCACGCTGACCTTTACCAATCGGAGCCACGATATCAACCACCCGCCCAGAGCGATCCTTTTTGGTCGGATCCTCCAACTCCATCTGAAGCCGACTTTCAGGATAGAGCGGGGTAAGATTATCGAACAACACTCGGGTTCTCGCCTCCTGCGGCGTCATCCCATTCACGGTATCCACCGACTTCAAGGCAAAATAGCGTTCACCTCCTTTGCGCGGAGGGCGAATTTCGCCAGTAACCATATCCCCTTTGCGCAAAAAAGCCTTGCGCACCTGCTGATTGGATACATAGATATCGTCAGGCCCCGCCAGGTAATTGGCATCGGGTGAACGCAAAAAACCAAACCCATCCGGCATCTTCTCCAGCACACCCTCGCCGAAGATCGTCCCCCCATGCATCGCATGTGCACGCAAAATAGCCGATACCTGCTCCTGTTTGCGCATGCCCGCAGCATTGTCGATGCCAAGAGAGTCCGCCTTTTCCAATAGCTCTTTCGGTGGCATCACCGAAACCTCACGCAAGCGCAGAGAAACACCGGCCAACTCAGTGGATTCTGGAGTCACCTCTTCGGGTTCTGGCTGGTGACGGTGGCGCTTATTGCCTTTCTCATTGCTGGGTCGCTTCTCATTTATGGGGCGGCGATGGCGCGTGTTGCGCCGGCCACCCGCAGGGGCATCGGACTCCGGCGCCTCTTTTGCATGATCTGGCTTTGGCCCCCTCCTTGGCTTTCTTGCCTTTCTGGGCGCACCCGCTGCAGCATCATTTCCAGCACTATGATCCGATTGGGGAGACTCAGATGGCTGTTTAACCTCGGCCACGGCGGGCTCACCGCTGTTTTTGTTCGCATCCGTAGCAGTTGAAATTTCCGCTGTCGTCATAAAAAGTTTCTCCGAAATGCACCCAATAATTACAACTGGATGATAGATTATTAAAATTCAAAGGGGTTGGTCATAGCTCAACGCAAAAACAGATACTGAAAAGCTAGTAGTGGAAGATGATGCATCCAAACAGCCACACTGCAGGACAACATACCAAGGGAGGAGGGGAAAAGGTGAGATAAGGCCTATAAGTGTCTGGTACCGGGAGCCGGAGTCGAACCGGCACGGCCGCAAAGCCACCAGATTTTGAGTCTGGCGTGTCTACCAATTTCACCACCCCGGCAAACTCATAGGAACGGCGAAGGCTTGTGCGAGCCGAAGAGCGTGTCAAGTAGGCGTGCGCATCAAGTTAGCAGACGAAATCAGCTAGAAACGCACTGCAAGAATGCATACTTCAACATCAGCCGCTTGGTTCCACAACGCTCAAAACGCACGGATACCCGCGTTCCTTCGCCAACCCCCTCCACCGCGAGCACACAACCCTCGCCAAAGGTAGGATGACGCACTTGGGCGCCGGGCTGAATACCCGGATTTAGATGTTCGGACACCGCCGTTGAAGCAACCTCCACCGTGGTCGCACCAGGCCGGCGCAACAGTGCCGTATCGAGCGAACGAACAAACCGACTCGGAACGGGAAAGGTCATATCCTGAAACAGCCGTCGGGAGCAAGCGTGGGTGAGCGTAAGATGATCGCGAGCGCGAGTAATGCCCACATAGAGCAAGCGCCGCTCCTCACTTAAGGCGTCGGGATTCTCATCAATCGCGCGCTGGTGCGGAAGTAAACCATCCTCCACCCCCGCGATGATCACGCGATCAAACTCCAACCCCTTGGCGCGATGCAGACTCATCAGATTCACCGCTTGCTCCGGATCCTCGTTCGGCGTGGTCGTCTCACCACTCTGCAACAGCGCCGCGCTATCAAGAAACTCAATCGGGGTCATCTGATGCTGATGCGCCTGTTCAATCGCCGCCACCAGAGCCTGCAACAACTCAACACGCCCCGCCGCCTCCAGCGTACCCAAGGCATCCAAGCTGTTAAGATATCCGCTCTGTTCGAGCAGCGGCCATAACCCATAATCCTCGCGCGTGGCCGCCTCGGGGCGCAGCGTCACCAACAGACGCGCCAATGGCTGTAGCTTGCGACTCGGAGCATCATCGTCGGCCTCGGCGAGCAGATCAAGCCAATCCGCCACATGGAGACCACTCGCCGCAAGCCGTTGTAGCATCTTCGCTTCACCCACCGCACCAATACCACGCCTCGGCGTATTGATAATGCGCGACAGGTGCACCCCATCAGCACAACGGTGCAGCAACGACCAATAAGCGAGCGCATCTTTCACCTCTTTACGCGCAAAAAAACCAATGCCACCAATAATACGGTAGGGGATCTCTCCCTGGCGCAGCACCTGCTCAAACGCCAAGGATTGTCGATTGGAACGGTAAAGCACCGCCATCTCTGCCCATGGCGTCCCTTGGGCGAACCCCTGCTTGAGCAACATGAAAATGCGCCGTGCCTCATCATATTCATCCACACAAGCAATCAGTTCCGGTGTAGCCCCCTGGCCGCGCGTTGGCCGCAACTGCTTGGGATGGCGGTGGCTGTTGGCGGCAATCACCGCATTCGCCAGATCGAGAATAGCGGCGGTGGAGCGGTAGTTCTCCTCCAACCGATGGGTCGTTGCTCCCGGCCAGATTCGAGCAAAATCAAGGATATGCGACACATCCGCACCGCGCCAGCCATAGATGCTCTGATCGTCATCCCCCACCACGGTGAGGTTGCGGTGATCACGGCACAGCTGCAATAGCCACTCATGTTGCGCTGGATTGGTGTCTTGGTACTCATCGACCAACAGATGGTCGTAACGGGCGCGCATGGCATGGGCGATATCCTCATGATCGCGCAGCAACAGCAGGCAGTTCAAGATCAAATCCGAAAAATCCATCCGCTGGTGCTGCATCAACTGCTGTTGGTACCCCCGATAGAGCTCGCCCATCACCAAGTTGTTCCACTTCTCCACGGGTGCCTGCTCCCAAGTCTGGCCACTATTCTTACACTGATCGATCCAGTGCGCCAAATAGTTGGGATGAAGGCGTTTTTTATCGATATTCAACCCCTTGAGCAGGCGTTTAATCAACTGTATGCGATCACTGGAATCAAGCACCTGGAAATCGTTGTCATACCCCAAACGATCGCCGAAACGGCGCAGAAAACGCAACGAAATCGAATGAAAGGTCCCAGAAACCACCCCACCGCCATCATCGCCAATCATATTCGATAGCCGCTGCTTGAGCTCAAACGCACTCTTGTTGGTAAAAGTCACAGCCAGAATACGATGGGGAGCTACGCCGCGCGCACCAATCAAATGGCCAATACGGTGCACAATCGTACGCGTCTTCCCCGAGCCTGCACCGGCTAAAATGAGTTGAGGGCCATCATCGGCGGTAGCCGCGGCCTGCTGGGCGGGGTTCAGTTGCATGGGAAAGAGTGGGCTTCTTCTGCTGCTATGTAACTACTCAGATCACTTCTGGTTTTCTCGATAGCGGCGTTGAAGAATGCGCATTGACAGTAAAACTCCGCTTTTTCGCCTTGCTATCAGGAAAACCAGAAGCAATCTGAGCAGTTACAGCCATTTTCTGGTAGGGCGCTGAGTAGTTACGCTGCTATTTACCAGCGCAATGCCGGTTCTATCGCAAAAAACAGTCATTCAAGCCAACGGTACGCGAGGCCATCACCCCTCCATCTGCTGTAGCCAAGCAGACAGATTGGCAGCTTCAACCAAGGTGATTCCTAACTGCTCAGCCCGAGCGCGCTTGGATCCCGCCTTCGCTCCGGCAATGACGGTATCGGTTTTGGCGGAAACCGATGATGCAGTAGCTGCGCCTAAGCGCCGTAATTCCATCTCCAGCCCACTTCGTGTCCAGCCATCAAAGCTTCCGGTAACCACAATACGATGCCCCGCCAACGGCAATGCTGTAATCGCATCATGCTGCGGCGCAGCCTCCTGCGGAGAGACCCCTCGCGCCAAAAACTCTGCGATCAACGCCCTATTGGCGGAGCAAGCAAAAAAATCACACACGGCATTTGCCATCCGCGCGCCAACACCATCCACCTCAGACAACTGCTCCGCACTCGCCGCCATCACACGATCTAACGAGACAAACTGATTGGCCAATGCGCGCGCCGTGGTCGCTCCGACATGGCGAATCCCCAAAGCAAAAAGAAAACGGGCCAAGGGGCGCTGGCGACTGTGATCAATCGCCGCTTGCAGATTCGCAATCCGCTTCGCGGCGATACCGTCCCACGCAGCAATCCGCTGCCATGGCAGACAGTAAAGATCCGCCAACGATGCCACTACCCCTGCATCCACCAAGCGCGCCAACAAACGGCTGCCTAACCCATCAATATCCATCGCGCCACGGGCAACAAAATGGCACAACCGTTGCAGCAACTGGGCGGAACAAGTTGCACTCTCGCAGCGCAGCGCCACCTCACCCTCCTCCCGCACCACGGCCGCACCGCAGGCAGGACAGTGGCTCGGGGGCTCGGATAGGGGTGGGCGCGATTCCGCACCGAGCGATCGCACTACCTCAGGAATCACATCACCGGCGCGACGCACCACCACCCGATCCCCAACCCGCACGCCCTTGCGTTGCAACTCGTTGAAATTATGCAGCGTAGCGTGGGAAACCATCACCCCAGCCACCGCCACCGCTGCCAGATCCGCCACCGGAGTCAACACCCCGGTACGCCCCACCTGCCAACGAATCGCCACCACCGCTGTCTCCACCTCCTCCGCAGCAAACTTGCGTGCGATCGCCCAACGCGGAGCACGGGAGAGCATGCCCAACTGCTGTTGCTGTTCCAACGCATCCACCTTGAACACCAGCCCATCAATGTCGTAATCCATCGCGCTCCGTTGGTGCTGCTCCCAAGTCGCCACCAGCTCCGCTATCTGCGTCGGATTTTGGCACTGCTGCCACGGCTGCACCGTAAAACCAATCTGCCGCAACCAAGCAAGCATGGCGTGTTGTGTGGTAATGGTGGCGGGAAGTTGCTTCGCGCCTTCCCCGATGGCATAGGCAAAGAAACGCAGGCTGCGCTGCGCTGTTTGACGCGAATCGATCTGCCGCAGAGAACCTGCCGCAGCGTTACGCGGATTGGCCAGTGGTGACTCGCCAGCCTCTCTGCGCACACGATTAAGACGCGCCAATGTGGCGTGATCCATCAAGACCTCACCACGCACCTCAAGCAGGGGCGGCACATCGCCTGCCAACTGCCACGGAATATCCGCAATGGTTCGCACATTGGCGGTCACATCCTCACCCGTCGTGCCATCACCTCGGGTCGCAGCACAGCACAAGTGACCATCTTGATAACGCAGGTTCACTGCCAGCCCATCAATCTTAGGTTCAACCACCAAGCAGACAGCCTCGTCCGCCACCAACCCCACTACCCGATGATAAAACGCCTCCATCTCGGCATCACTAAAGGCATTGGCCAGCGAGAGCAGCGGTGCCCGATGGCGCACCGCAGCAAACGAGGCCGAAGGTGGTGCACCAACCGTTTGGCTAGGGGAATTCGGAGGCGGAGCCTCACCACACTGTTGCTGCCATGCCGCCTCCAACTCCTGCAAACGGCGCAACAACGCATCGTATTCGTCATTCGGTATCGTTGGCGCATCATCAATGTAATAGCGATGGTTGTGCTCAACCAACTCGGTGCGCAATGTTTCAATTTGCTGTTTTAACACTGGATCATCATGTTTTTTCGATGACAACATCAAGCACTAAGATGCACCGCAGAGAAGCGGAGAACACAACACTTCATAGAGTAAAGAACGCTCGAAACTTTGCGCACTTGCATCTCTGCGGTGCAACAACCCATACTCAGCTGAAAATGTAACTACTCAGCTCATTCCCGGTTTTCCCGATAGCAGCGTTGAAAAATGCGCATTTACAGTAGTAAACTCCGCTTTTTCACCTTGCTATCAGAAAAACCGGAAGCAATCTGAACAGTTACAGCCATTTTCTGGTAGGG
>JAUZRF010000033.1 GCA_030950645.1 Mariprofundales bacterium | reverse complement strand
CGCAACAAGCGCAATGGTCAGTTATTGTTACTGGGTTCAGCATCAAGGGAGTTGATAAAGCAAAGCTCCGAATCATTGGCAGGACGGATTTCATATCTTGAAATCACACCGTTCAATCGCATGGAAACAAAAGATATAGATATCAACCGGCTCTGGCTTCGCGGCGGTTATCCCCGCAGCTTGCTGAATATCGATGATGAAACCTCCTTTCAATGGCGTGAAGATTATATACGCACATTTCTTGAACGTGATATTCCGCAATTGGGGTTTCATATTCCAGCCAACACTCTGGGTCGTTTCTGGCGTATGTTGGCGCACAGTCATGGACAAACCTTGAACGCATCCAAGCTAGCGAACTCTATGGGAGTCAGTGGGCACACAATCCGAAAGTATATCGATCTACTTGAGCAAACTTTTGTGGTTCGGTCATTGCAACCTTGGGCAGGAAACACGAAAAAACGGCTTATCAAAGCGCCCAAAGTATATATTCGGGATCCAGGTCTATTGCATGCTTTGCTGAATATTGAATCCATGGAGCAGTTGTTTTCTCATCCCGTGTACGGTGCATCATATGAAGGTTTTGTGCTTGAAAATATACTAACGCAACTGCCGCGCTGGCAGGCAAGCTTTTACCGCACATCAAGCGGTGCTGAATTTGATCTTGTGCTGGAAAAATCAGGTAAACGCGTGGCGATTGAAATCAAAGCTTCGACCAGTCCCAAGCTAGGTAGGGGCAACTGGAGCGCGTTGGAAACATTGAAGGCAGACCGTAGCTTTGTCGTTGCCCCAGTGGATGTTGCTTATCCGTTGCAGCAAGGTGTGATGGTGATGCCGTTGGATGATGTGATTGGGGCAGTGCAGCAGTTTTGATGATGCACATTAGGTTGGTGAATTCAGATGGTTTGCCAAATGGGGTTTCGATACTGGAGGTATAAAATGCAAACTTTGATGGTGGAAGCGCATGTCGGAGATGATGGACACTTGCGCCTTGATATTACAACTGATCTACCGAAAGGTAATATAAAAGCGGTGTTGGTGCTGGATGATATGAAATCTTCGGATTCCCTCCCGATGGAAACAGTACTATTGAGCCAGCAAGCATTGGCTGAGGATTGGGAACGACCTGAGTAGTTACGATGCTGCCAAGGTTCATGCATATACCAAGCGGTGTGTAAATCAGTTTCAAGGCAGATTAACACAGCTGTTATTTGGTGTCTTGCCTGCTCAAACCAAGTGGCTTTTTAGCGTGGGCACGAGAACGGCGTTATAGCAGGAATCAGATCCTGTTCACCCAAATGAAAAAGACCTTGAAAACAGTTTGTTTTCAAGGTCTTATGTTTGGTTGCGGGGGCTGGATTTGAACCAACGACCTTCGGGTTATGAGCCCGACGAGCTACCACTGCTCCACCCCGCGTTAAGATGTTTTGATTGAATGAAATGTCGTTAGAATCAATACGATTTAAACGATGCCACATCTACTTCAGGGCGCGAATGCTATGTTTTGGCGAGAAACTGTCAACACCCATTGTCTTCATTGTGCTAGCAACCATCACCTGTTTGCAATAGCAATTGCCTTGTTTGAAAATTACTACAGCACGCACGGTTTAAATTGCGCGTGCCAGCTGCACCCCCAGCCAAGCCAGCGGTAGGCAGAGCAGCATTTGTCCCAAGATATTGACTGCGGCTAAGTTAAAGGATCCTGCCTGAAGCAGGCGAATGGATTCGAACGAAAAGGTGGAGAAGGTGGTGAAGGCACCGAGGAAACCGACGGTGATAGCCAACCGTAGCAATTCGCCACTACTGGTGCGCTCAAGCAGCCAGATGAAGAGAAAACCCAGCGCAAATGATCCCAACGCATTGACTGCCAGCGTTCCCCAGGGAAAGGCGCCTCCCACCCAGCGCTGGATGGCGGAGGCAGTGAGCCAACGCATGACCGCACCCAATGCACCACCAAGGGCGACCGCAGCAAGTTGGCGTATCATCATGCTTTCTTCAATGCGTCTTTTCGCGTTTGCAGCCACTCGACACGCTCCCCCAGTGTGCGCTCAAAGCCGCGCTGCACTGGTTGGTAGAGCTTCGGTGGGGTCATCGTGTCGGGAAAGTGGGGCTGGTCGACTACTGCGTCAGGCGCATCGTGGGCATATTGGTAGTCGGCACCATGACCCAGCGTTTTCATTAGCTTGGTCGGGGCGTTGCGCAGATGATTTGGCACCGGCAGTTGTTGGGTCTGCTTTGCCAGCTTTCGTGCAGCTTTCTCTGCTAGGTAGGTGGCGTTGCTTTTTGGTGCCAATGCGAGATAAATCGTCGCCTCGAATAGCCCTTGCTCCCCTTCGGGTGAGCCCAGAATATCAAACATACGCTGGGCATCGAGGCAGACGGTGAGCGCGCGCGGGTCGGCCAATCCTACATCCTCGGTTGCCATGCGGATCAGGCGCCGTAGCAGGTAGCGCGGCTCCTCACCAGCCTCAAGCATGCGCGCGAGCCAGTAGCAAGCGGCATCGGCATCGGAATCGCGCACCGACTTGTGCAGGGCGGAGATGAGATCATAGTGAAAGTCGCCATCGCGGTCATAACTGGCGCCACGGCGACTGAGCATCGCCTCCGCATCATTGCTGTGCCAACATATTTCTCTGTTGGCCGCGAAGAGCTGCTCTAAAAGGTTGAGTGCATAGCGGCCATCCCCATCGGCTTGTGATGCCAACCACGCCAGCAGCGCATCGCTCACCCCGAATGTCGCGCATTGTTGCTGCAACAGGGTAATGGCACGGGCAAGGATGGTGGCGATGGCGGCATCATCGAGTGGCTCCAGAACCACCATTCGGCAGCGCGAAAGCAGGGCGTTGTTAAGTGAGAAGGAGGGGTTCTCGGTGGTAGCCCCGACCAGAATAATGGTGCCATCTTCGATTGCGGGCAGCAGCACATCTTGCTGCGCCTTGTTGAAGCGGTGGATCTCATCTAAAAATAGCAGGTAGGTGGTGCGTGCTCGGCGTGCGGACTCCAACACCTGTTGCACCTCTTTTTTGCCTGCCGATACCGCAGATAGATGCTCCATTGGCAGGCTCGCTGCCTTGGACATGATGGTGGCTAGGGTGGTTTTCCCTACGCCTGGTGGCCCCCAGAAGATGCAGGAGATGGCGCGTTTACCGGTAATCATGGCTGCAAACCAGCTATCGGTTGCGGTTAGATGGGGTTGTCCGGCCACCTCATCAAGTGAAGTCGGCCGTAGTCGGTACGCTAGGGGAGCATTGCTCTCTGGCACCGGATCTTGCTGGTCGATGGTACCAAGCTGTAACTGGATTGCGGACAAGAGATCGTTAGAAGTATTGGCTGATAGAGATAGCGAGGCTTTGGCGGCGATGCTTGAGTTTGCCACTACTGCCCGCAGCAAGGCCGCTGCTGGCACTGCTCCGAGCGGTCTTCGAGGGCTGGAAGAGATAAGAATACGCGACATCCATATGAACCCCGAAGAGATTTGAGCCCGCTCCAAGACTAAAGCGGTGGCCGGAGAGGTCGGTTATTGCAGGGTTGAAACTGTTGCTTTTGCTGGCTCCTTGTTCATAGGCGTAGCCGAAACGGAAACGGGTATCCTCACGCCAACTCCAGCTTAATCCGGTCATGATGTCGATGGTGTTGCGTAGATCGAGGTTTCTTGATTGCAGAAGGGTGTTGCCACGAACGACCTGAATCGAATTGAGTGATTTCCAGTGGGTCCATTTTCCATCCAACTCCAGCCGTACATTCGCGCCGATCCGACGCGAGAGGCCAATGCGCAGGCTGTCGGGGAGTTTAAGCTTTGCGGTGGCGTTGTTGCCGGAGAATCGCATGTTGGCGCTGGAACGGTAGAGCATGCCGAACGACCACAGCGGCCAAGGCTTCCACATCACGCTGGCGTGTCCGCCCAATGCATTGTGTGAGGTGCCTTGAAAGGACTGACCTGCGATGGTGGTAAGATCCATTTGTCCAAAATGCCAGTCGGGCCCCAGTGAAAAGGCTAAAGAACTATTTACAGCTACCACTAGATCTGCGGATAGTCGATTGACCCGGACAGCGGTGCGACCAACCTTGGACCAGTTGTTATTGATGGCAAAGGGCAGTGTCCAAGCGAGACCCCCACCTATTTTGCTACCGTGTTGCATGCGGGTGAGGTAGCTGTGTCCGGTATTGATTCCGATATCTAGCAGTGCCCCTGCGGGTTGGTATGCGGCATTGCGCCAGCGTAGCACGCTACCTACCATAAAATGGGTACCTGTGCTCCAAGCAATGCCGGCCGGATTGTAGGCCATCGCCGAGGCATCATCCGCACTGGCGGTCATCGCATTGGCGACGCCGAGGCCGGAGGCGGACATCTCTGGTGCGCCCAATCCGCTGGCATTGGCAAGTGGGGCGTACAAGATGGCGATTGTCAGGAGTACTTTTCGTAATCCTATGGTTTTACATATGAAATTCATGCAGGTGCCTATTCTCCTTGGCGTACGATATCGACCCCATCAGGAGGTGAAAAACGGAATTGTCGCGGGTTTGGGGGGGTGGGGTCAATGTTGGATAGGGCAATGCGGTTGTGATTGCCCAACATGTCGAGATGGGTGAGCGCAATCAGGTTGGCCTGTGCATCCAACTCCAAGGTCAGTTCTATACGGTTGTGCACACGGATGGTAAACTGCCGAGGATGGGTATGGTCGCGAGCAATCAACTTCACATCGGCCAGTCCGACGCGGCCATCTAGCAGTTGAAGGGCTACTGGATCGATGCTGTTGAGGTTCGTTAGATGCACCGCCTGTAGTAGATCTGGTTCATAGTGCCAGACGCCATGGCCATCGCTAACATAGAGCTGCTGGTAGGGTTTGGTGTATTGCCAGCGAAATTTTCCGGGGCGCAACAGAGCAATGGTGCCTTCATAGCGGTTGTTGTCCCCATTTTGGTAAGTAATGGTTTGAACAAAGTGAGCAGAGAAGCCATGGAGCTGATTTAATCGCTCCAACCCCTGTTTGAGCAGTGGTGGAAGTGGAGGGGCGGCAACAGCTCCGAGGGGCGATGCCATCAGTAGCAGAAGCAGGTATATAGCCAGTTGTATCGGTCTACTTTTAAGCATGGATATTTTCTGCTGCGATGCTCTTTTCGCCAGATCTTTCTGCGATGGCAAAGGCGATGGCCACACCGGCTTCATCGCTTAGTGAGAGGTGGATGTGGTGGATGCCAAGCTGAGAGGCCATCTTTTGTGCGCCGTGGTGCAAGGTGATGGTGGGTTGGCCACTAGGTTGATGAACCGTTTCGATATCGCATGGCCGCACCCCTTGCCGGAATCCGGTTCCTAACGCTTTGGCCACGGCCTCTTTGGCAGCAAATAGCATCGCGAAACGCCGTTCGCTGTCGCCTTTAGCTGCTGCTTGTTGCTGTTCAATCTCGGTATAGAGCCGATCGATAAATCGTTGGCCACTGCGGGTAATGGCAAGCCGCACCCGGGCAATGGTGATGCGATCTACCCCAATGCCGGCAATCATCGCACCATGGCCTGACGAAAATTGGCAATGGCCTGAGGCAGACCGCCAAAAACCGCATCCGCAATGATGGCGTGGCCGATGTTGAGCTCGGAGACTTCAGCAATGGCGGCAATGGCTGGGGTATTGGCGCTGGTTAAGCCATGCCCTGCATGCACCAGCAGCCCTAAACTTGCGGCCAATTTGGCACCATCGGCAATCACCTCTAGCTCCTGTTGCTGCGCCTCACTATTTAGATTGGCGTAGTGGCCGGTGTGTAGCTCCACCACCGGTGCACCAATGGCGTGGCTGGCGCGAATTTGGGCGGGATCAGGAGCAATGAACAATGATACCCGTACTCCGGCAGCGCTGAGGTTTTTTATTACCGAGGCGAGTCGGGTCTGGTGACGAACGACATCGAGTCCGCCTTCGGTGGTGAGCTCCTCGCGCCGTTCGGGTACCAAACAACAGGCGCGCGGGCGCAATTTGACGCAGATGGCGACCATCTCATTGGTGGGAGCCATCTCCATGTTGAGTGGGAATGGCTCGGCTGCCAGCCGTTCAATATCGTGATCCTGAATATGGCGTCGATCCTCACGCAGGTGGGCTGTAATGCTGTCTGCCCCTGCGGCAATCGCTAAGCGGGCAGCCAGCAACGGATCGGGATAATCGGTGCCGCGCGCCTGGCGCAGGGTGGCTACATGGTCGATATTGACACCTAGATGCATGATGGTTGGGCTCCTTGTTGGATGATCTGTTGCCAGTGTAGGATCTGTTCCGGGGTTGGCAGGCGCGCTTCTCCATTCACTAGCGCACGGAGATCCGAGGACAGCGGCATGCTAGCGCCAGCGGCAGGGTGGCAACACTGGTCACAGCGGCACTGCTGCTGTTGCCAATGGGCATGGTGTGTGGTGGGGAGCTCCACACCGCAGCTCCAGCAGTGGTCGAGCGAGGAGACGGTGCCCGCCTGTTGCAATAGCAGCCAACCGGCACGGCAGCTGCCCAGAATCGAATCAGGGCTCTGTGCCAGGCGGGCGATCGCGGCAATAGTCTCTGGAAATCCGTGGGGATCACCGCTGCGAAACAGCTTGCCTGATAGTGCCAGTAGCTCCATGCCCGCCAGATGATGGGAGGGGGGGAGCAACGCCTTGCCGCGCGCCAAATCCGTCAGTGTACCCATACCGCGACTGCCACCAACCCAGCGCAGGGTGAGCGGGGAGAGTGGCGCCAGATGGGGTCGCAGGCGATGGTTAGCACGGCGAATCCCCTTGGCCATCAGTGCGATGCGGCCATGGCTTTGCGTCAGGAGCTGCAGTACTAGCGAGGATTCGCGAAAGGGGATCTGGCGCAGCAGTAGCGCCAGATCGCGGGACTCGGCCAAGAATGCCCCCTAGATACCCTAAATGCCGGAGTACTGGGCGTGTACCGCCTTGGCATGCATGTCGGGCAGCTTGTTGAGGGCATCGATTAGCGCCTTGGCTGAAGCGACAACAATGTCGGTGTCCGCGCCCTGGCCATTGACCACCCGCGCACCATCTTGTAGCCGCACGGTGACCTCGCCCTGAGCGTCGGTGCCAGAGGTGATGGCGTTGACCGAGTAGAGCAGCAGCTTGCCGTTGGGCTCAACCAGGGATTTGATCGCCTTGAAGGCGGCATCGACTGGACCATCGCCCTCACTACTGGCTTTGAGTGTCTCATCGGCCACCTTGAGCTCCACCACCGCCACCGGTGTGTCACGGGTGCCGGAGGCAACATGCAGCCCGATCAGGCTAATCCGCTCATCGGCCACTACATCATCGGAGAGCAGCGCCAGTAGATCCTCGTTAAAAATCTCTTTTTTCTTGTCCGCCAGTACCTTGAAGCGGAAGAAAACGGTCTGCAATTGGGCATCATCCAGAACAGTTCCTAATTCCGCGTAACGGGCAATGAGTGCTGCGCGGCCGGAGTGTTTGCCCAGCACCATGCGGTTGGTGCTCCAGCCGACCGATTTTGGAGTCATGATTTCGTAGGTTTTGTGGTGTTTGAGCATGCCGTCTTGATGGATGCCCGACTCATGGGCAAAGGCGTTGGCACCGACGATTGCTTTGTTGGCCTGCACCGGTGATCCGGTGATCTTGGAGACCAGTTTCGAGGTGGGGACGATGCGGGTGGTGTCGATGCCAGTATCGATGTCGTAGCGATCGCGTCGCGTGCGCAGGATCATCACAATCTCTTCTAATGCCGCATTGCCTGCCCGTTCACCAAGACCGTTGATGGTGCACTCGACCTGGCGTGCGCCGTTCGCGACCGCAGCCAGCGAGTTGGCCACGGCCAACCCTAGATCATTGTGGCAGTGCACTGAGAAGATCGCTTGATCGGAGTTGGGGACGCGCTCAATCAGAGTGCGGATGCGGCTGCCGAACTCATCAGGTGTCATGTAACCGACGGTGTCGGGGATGTTAATGATCCGAGCACCGGCGGCGATGGTTGCCTCGACAATGCGGCAGAGGAAATCGATCTCTGAGCGCCCGGCATCTTCGGCGGAAAACTCGACCTCGGGTGCCAGTGAGCGCGCGAGCTTGACCGAATCGACCGCCCGCTGCACCACCTCATCGGGGGACATGCGGAGCTTGGCCTCCATGTGGATGGGGCTGGTGGCGATGAAGGTGTGGATGCGGCCACGATCACCCGCTGGTTTGATCGCTTTGGCGGCGGCCTCGATATCCTTGGTTAGCGCACGCGCCAATCCAGCAATGCGTGCCCCTTTTATTTTGCTGGCGATCTGTTGTACCGAGGCGAAATCCCCGGGTGAAGCGGCGGGAAATCCGGCCTCGATTACATCTACGCCTAGCGTATCGAGTGCTTGTGCCACCTTGAGTTTCTCTTCGGCGTTCATCGAGCAACCGGGAGATTGCTCACCATCACGCAGGGTGGTGTCAAAAATGTGCAGTGTGTCGGTCATGATCGGGGTTCCTCAGCAACGCATGAAATAGTCGGCCAAGGCTGAGACTCAGTGAAGGAAACTCAAGCCCTGTCGCCATGCACTTGATTCAATTGCAGGAAAACCGGAAGAAATCTGAGCAGTTACAGCCATTTTTGGGTAGGGTGCTGAGTAGTTACCAATTGCAATGGTCTCTCTTCCTCAAGCGCTGCACTTCGTGCTCCAAAGCTTGGGGGTGGGACGATTGAGTTGTGCCAAAGTGAGACGGTTGCCCCATACGCAACCGGAGTCGAGCCCTAGCACATGGGGGTGATTGTTCACCACACCCATGGCTGACCAGTGGCCAAACACGATGCGATAGTGCGGTGAGCGTGGGTTGTTGGCGTCGGCAGGGTTGGCGCGCCAGCGTGCCTTGGGATGGGTGAACCAGGGCGCATCATTCTTGCGATTGGGGGTGGTTCCGCTGTTATCCCAGTTGAATTGGCCATCCTTGGTGCAAAAGCGACTGCGGGTTAACACGGAGAGGGCAAAGGATGTTTTGCCATTTTTTCCCGTCGCCTGTCGTTCAGCCACGCGCTGGAACAGCTGAGGTAACCTTTGTTGCCAATCATCAGCCTGTAGGATTTGCTCAATACTTTGCGCGCGTTTTCGTGCCTTTTTTATCGTCCAGTCTGGATGAAGTCCAGCATGCACCATCGCCCAGCCGATGGTGGAGTCCAGATGCAGCAGCGGACGATGGCGTAGCCAGTCGATCAGTTCGGCACCATCGCTGGCTTGGGCGACCTGACGCAGGCTGGCTGGAGGCGTGGTGTTGGTGGCGATGCTGCGTAACAGGTGGAGATCATGGTTGCCAAGCACCGCGACGCACTGGCTCCCCAGATCGCGTAAAAAACGCAAGGTGGCCAAGGAGTCAGGGCCACGATTGACCAGATCACCGACACACCACAGCTGATCCTGACCTGGATTGAAGTCGGCTTGATCAAGCAGACGGCGTAGGCAATGGTAACAGCCCTGAATATCGCCTACAGCAAGAACACGCACTACGGGTAACTACTCAGCACCCTGCCCGACAATGGTTGGCTGGGGTTGATCAGAGGAGAATGAGCGAGGCTAGGCCGAGGAAGGCGAAGAAACCGACCACATCGGTGACCGTGGTGAGGATGGTGCCGGAGGCGAGGGCAGGATCGATATGGAGCCGCTGCAGGGAGAGGGGGATTAGCGCGCCGGCCAGCCCCGCCGCAAGCAGGTTAATCAACATAGCTAGCGCAATCACTAGACCCAATAACCAACCATATTGTGGGAACCATAGTGAGGACACCCCACCGGTGACCAGGGCGAAGATCACTCCCGTAAAGCAGCTGACACGAAGCTCTTTGAGTAAAACCTTCTTGGCATTGTCAAAGGTGATGCGCCCTAATGCAATGCCACGCACGATCACGGTCAGGGTCTGGGTACCGGCAATCCCTCCCATGCTGGCGACGATTGGCATCAGCACCGCAAGAGCTACGATGGTGGCAATGGTATGTTCAAACTGGGCGATCACAGAAGAGGCGAGCAGGGCGGTTCCCAGGTTCACTAGCAGCCACACACCCCGTCGCCAAGCGGTAATGGGAACCGATTCCGCCAGATCATCCTGATCGGACAGCGCCGCTAGGTGGAACATGTCCTCGGTCGCTTCTTCGCGTACCACATCAATGATGTCATCGGCGGTGATTCGACCCACTAGCACCCCATTTTCATCGAGCACGGGGATCGCCATCAGTGCGTATTTATCAAACAGCCGTGCCACCTCTTCTTGATCCTGGTCGGGGGTGGTGCTGATGAATTTCCGTCTCGCTACCGCATCCATCTGTTGATCGGGTTCCAAAAACAGCAACTCATGCAGGGAGACGATGCCAATCAGACGATCTTCATCATCGACCACATAGATGAAATGCAGGTGTTCGATCTCCTGACCCCAGCGGCGCAGCACTCGCAACACCCGTTCAACATTCCAATCGGCGCGTACCTTGAACAGCTCCGACTGCATGAGGCCGCCGGCACTCTCTTCGTCGTGCGTCAGCAGCGGCTTGATCTCACGCTGTTCGTCTGGTTCGAGGTGCTCCATCACCTCATCGGCGATTTTGCGGTCGATCGCCTGGAGAATGTCGGTCGCATCGTCGGAGTCGAGATGTTCGACGACATCACCGATATCTTCAGCATGGAGCTGAGCTAGCAGATCCTCCTGCATTCCCTCCGGCAGGTCGAGCAGCACATCTCCCTGTAGTTCATCAGGGATCAGGTAGAACAGGGTGAGGCGTTGTTGCAGATCAGTACAGTCGAGCAGCAGCTCGGCGGCATCGGCCGAGTGCATGGCGGCGAAACGGGCGCACATCCGCTCCGGCTCGCGCTCGGCGAGGGTGAGTGCCTCGATGCTATTCAAATGTACCTGCTTGGATTGGGTGTCCGCCATGGTGCCAAGGCTATGCCCAGCTCAGGTTAGTGGCTAATGGCAATCTTCCAGCCAACCAGAATTGGCGCTCTCGATACAATCGGCATAGGGGAGGTAAGGTTTGATGTCGAGCACCGGCGTGCCATCAAGAATATCGGCAGCATCGATGTTTAGCCGATTGCCTTCAATGCTGAATAGACGGACGGCAGAGAGCCCGATGGGGTTAGGGCGGTGGGGGGCGCGGGTGGCGAGCAGCCCGCGTTTTGTTTTGCCGCGACCGGGAGGGCGTACCAGTGGATTCCACCCTTGGTTGAGGTGGAGCCAGTAGATAACCCAGATATGGGAGAAATGCTCCAAGTCACGAAGGGCCAAGCTTAACTCGGGTAGGAGTGTGATCGTGGCGGTAGCGGCGGCGTCTGGCGTGAGTTCCGTCTGCTGTAAAGGCTGGCGCGGGGCGGAGAAACGCTCGCGATGGGGACTATGAATGGTACCTATTGGTGTCAGTTGCAGCGCGTCTGAAACCGCAATCTTATCGGTGTAGCTTTTTTCAGTTCGGCTACGATTCTGCTGTTCTAGCTGCAGCTTTGTTGGCAAGGTTGATAATGGTTGCGGACGATTACGCCTCTTCGACAACGGGCTGCGGAAAATGGATTTTCAGCATGGTCTGCTCCTCATCACAATCGATCATCACATGACCACCTCGGCGAAGCTCTCCAAATAGGATGGCATCGGCTAGCGGACGCTTGATGTGCTGATCAATCAGGCGGGCCATTGGCCGTGCACCCATCGCAGGTTCATAACCGCGTTCGGCCAGCCAGACACGGGCATCTGGAGTTACTGCAATCTCGACCCGTTTCTCAGTCAACTGCACCTCTAGCTGCATGATGAATTTATTAACCACATGGAGAATGGTTTCGGTGGAGAGAGGCGCAAAGTTGATGATGGAGTCGAGCCGGTTGCGGAATTCTGGGGAAAAGGTGCGTTTGATCGCTTCATCGCTGTTGTGGAATGTGGTGTTTGGGGTGAAACCCACGCTCTGTTGCTGCATCTCGAACGCACCGATATTGCTGGTCATAATCAGCACTACATGGCGGAAATTGACCTTGCGTCCATTGCTGTCGGTCAGTTGACCGTGATCCATCACCTGCAGCAGTAGATTGAACATATCAGGATGGGCTTTTTCAACCTCATCGAGCAGCAGTACCGCATGCGGATTCTTGATCACTGCATCCGTGAGCTGACCTCCCTGTTCAAAACCGACATAGCCCGGAGGGGAGCCGATGAGACGAGAGACGGAGTGTGCTTCGGTATATTCCGACATGTCGAAACGGATCAGTTCGATCCCCATGCTGAGCGCCAATTGCCGTGCCACCTCAGTTTTACCCACGCCCGTCGGACCAGCGAAGAGAAAGCTGCCGATGGGTTTTTCTGGTTGATTAAGCCCGGCACGGGAGAGTTTGATGCAGGTGGCCAACTGGCTGATCGCATCCTCCTGGCCAAACACGGTAAGTTTGAGGTTGCGTTCAAGGGAGGCGAGGCGGCGGACATCGGATGCGCTTACCTGTTGTAGTGGCAGTTGAACCATTGCGGCTACCGTTGCCTCGATATCACGCAGACCTACCCGCTTGCGTTTGCGCCCTTTGGGAAGTACCTGCATTGCTGCACCAGCTTCGTCGATAATGTCGATGGCGGAATCCGGCAGGCGGCGATCCTGCACATGGCGTGAGGCAAGATTGACTGCCGCGTCAATGGCGGCATTGGTGTAGTGCACCTCATGATGCTGTTCAAAGCGGGTGCGTAGCCCTTGCAGAATGGCAATAGCTTCCTCTACAGTGGGCTCGCCAACATCAACTTTCTGGAATCGGCGAGCCAAAGCGCTATCTTTTTCAAAGATTTGATGGTATTCATTCCAAGTGGTGGCGCCCATGCAGTGCAATGAACCATTGCTCAATGCGGGTTTGAGCATGTTCGAGGCATCCATTGCGCTACCGTTGGCAGAACCGGCTCCGATGATGGTGTGGATCTCATCCACAAACAGAATGGCTTGTGGATGTTTTTCGAGATCGGTCAATACAGTTTTGAGCCGCTCTTCGAAATCGCCGCGATATTTGGTGCCAGCAAGGAGTGCGCCCATATCCAGCGAGTAGATCTTGGAATCCGCTAGTTTTTCTGGCACCAAATGCTGTTGGATTTGGCTGGCAAGCCCTTCGGCAATGGCGGTTTTACCTACGCCAGCATCGCCGACCAACAGCGGATTGTTTTTGCGCCGACGGCAGAGAATATGGATACAGCGCGCCACCTCTTGTGTACGCCCAATCAGGGGGTCAAATGCGTTGTTTGCAGCCTTTTCAGTGAGGTTAACACAATAGCTTTCTAAAGCTGTTGGCTTTTTCTTTCGCTCTGATTGTGTGCTGCTGCCATGGTGTGGATCGGTTGAGATATCTGGTTCAGATGGGGTGTTGCCGGATACTGTCGAGGAGTGTGCGACGGAGCCGTGTGAGATATGGGAGACAACATCATACCGAGTAAGACCTTGTCTTTGAAGAAAAAATAGTGCATGTGAGTCGCGTTCTGAGAAGATGGCTGCCAGTACATGGGAACCTTTGACTTCACTGCGGTTGGCCGCTTGCACATTCATTACTGCGCGCTGGATTACCCGTTGCAGACCAACGCTGGCGGTAGTCTCCCCTTTCATGTTTGGTAATACGGGCACATGGTTGCGAATGAAATCGTTTAATTCTTGGCTAAGCAGTTCCAGCGTGGCACCGCAAATCAGCAAAACTTCACGCGCGGAGTCGTTATCAACCAACCCAAGGAGCAGGTGCTCTACGGTAACATATTCGTTGCGTCGCAGATGCGCATCGCGAAACACGCTGTTGAGTGATTGTTCGAGTTCTTCATTGAGTATTCCCATGGGTTCCCTCTTATTTAAAAAAAAGTGGTCGACAGATGGTTTATCGGCATGCGATGCATCAACTGTAGTTGCGTCGTCACTACACGGCCCACTCCTGATTTTCTCGATAGCGGCGTTGAAAAGTGCTCATTTATAGTAGTAAACTCCGCTTTTTCGCCTTGCTATCAAAAAAACAGAAGCAATATAATCAGTTACATTGAGTCGTTACGATCAACGATCTGTTTCGATGATGCATTTCAGTGGATGACCCTGCTCACGACTGGTGCTCATTACTTGGTACTGTTTGGTTTCAGCAATGTCATGTACATAAACTCCGCATATTCCCTGACCATTTTGATGAATTTGCAACACAATTTTCTCAGCTTCCTCGCACCCTTTGTGGAACAGTTGCATCAGGATATTCGCGACAAAATCCATCGGGGTGTAGTCGTCATTGAGCAAAATCACCTTGAACAATGGAGGTGGCTTGAGCCGTTCGGTGACGGCCTCCCGTTGGTGTTGAATTTCAATTGCCATGGGGAAATGGTAGCACTTCCGAACAGTAGTGAAATAGCTGTAGCTGGATTTACTTGAACTTTTCTGAGGTATCTGAATGAAATCATTACAATGTGTCCTGTTTGATGTTGATGGAACTTTGGCCGATACCGAGCGCGATGGGCACCGGGTTGCTTTTAATATGGCATTTGAAGCGGCAGGCTTGGTGCGCCGTTGGGGCGTGGCAACTTATGGCGAGTTGTTGGCAGTAACTGGTGGTAAAGAGCGTATTCGCCGTGATATCTCGTTGGGAAAAATGCCAGGGATGGATGATGACCAAATTGCCGAACTGCATGCCGCCAAGACCGTTTTTTACCAGCAACTTATTGCCGATGGCGCGATTCCGTTGCGCCCTGGGGTGATGCGTCTGTTAGAGGAGTGCTATGCGGCTGGCATCACGCTGGGGATTTCAACTACCACCACTCCGGCGGCTCTGGATGCCTTGATCCGTCATGTGATGGGCGCAGAGTGGTTTGATCGTTTCGCGGTGCTGGCGGCGGGGGACATCGTGCCAGCCAAGAAACCCGCACCGGATATCTACAACTATGCGATTGGGCGCTTGGGCGTAGACCCACAAACAACACTGGCCGTGGAAGATTCAGCCAATGGCCTGCGCTCGGCACAAACGGCGGGCTTGGCTTGCCTGGTGACCGTGAATGGCTACACCCGTAACCACAGTTTTGATGGTGCTGATCTGCTGCTCGCCGATTTGGGTGAACCTGATGGTGAAGCGGTAGAACTCCTTGCCGACCCCCACCACCTCAACCCCTTCCACCATGTCGATCTAGCACTATTGCAACGGTTGATGAAGGGTAACAACTCAGCACCCTACCAGAAAACGGCGGTAACGGCTCAGATTGCTTCCGAGTTTTCTGATAGCAAGGCGAAAAAGCGGAGTTTACTACTGTAAATGCGCATTTTTCAACGCCGCTATCGGGGAAACTACTAAATGGAGCTATTCGACAGCCACTGCCATCTCGATCTCCCCCAGTTTGATGCGGATCGCAATGCAGTGTTGGCGCGCATGGCACAAGTCGGTGTGACGCGGGCAATGGTAGTGGCGGTGGATTTGGAACATCTGGATCAGCTGCAGGCACTGTCTGATGCCCACCCTGGCTTTGGTTTTTCGCTAGGGCTGCATCCCAATCATGAGGTGGATAAGGAGCCGGATGCGGCGTCGCTGTTGGCCTTGGCGCGGCAATATCCTACGATTTCGGCGATTGGTGAGACGGGATTGGATTACTTTCGTCACCAAGTAGAACCAGCATTGCAGCAGCAACGGTTGCGCGCCCATTTGGCGGCGGCTGATGCGCTCAATTTGCCGGTGATTATCCACATGCGCGAGGCCGATGCGGATACGCTACGGATTTTACGCCAAGAGCGCCCCGCTAGTGGGGTGATGCACTGTTTCTCTTCCGATTGGGCAGCCGCTGAGGCTGCGCTGGATTTGGGGTTGCACATCTCGTTTTCCGGCAATGTCACCTTTAAGCGCAATGACGAACTGCGCCAAGTTGCTACCAAGGTGCCGCTGGAGAGGTTGCTGATCGAGACCGATAGCCCTTATCTGGCACCGATGCCGCTGCGTGGCAAGCGCAACGAACCGAGCTTCGTGCGCCATGTCGCAGAGGCCATCGCCAGTGCGCGGGGGATGGCTGTGGCGGAGCTGGCTGAGGTCACTACTAGCAATGCGATTCGACTATTTGGAGGAAAAATATGACAGAAAAAACGGTTTGTGTGGTCGGATTAGGGTATGTTGGCTTGCCACTGGCTCTCGCGTTTGGCCGCGTAATGCCGACGGTCGGCTTTGATATCTCGCAGACGAAGATTGATGCCTATCATCAAGGCTTTGATCCTACTGGCGAAATGGATGGGGCGCTGTTCTGCCGCGCCAAGGGGTTGGCGTTCACCTCCGATGCAGTATGCATTCGAGAAGCCGATTTTGTTGTCGTCGCGGTACCAACGCCGGTGGATGCCGCTCACCAACCGGATCTTACCCCGGTGATTCAGGCCTCGGAGATGGTTGGCCGTCAGATGAAGGCAGGGGTGACGGTGATCTTTGAATCCACCGTCTATCCGGGGGTGACGGAAGAGGTGTGTGCGCCAATTTTGCTGCGTGAGTCCGGGCTAAAGCGCGATCAATTTCGTCTTGGTTATTCGCCGGAACGGGTCAATCCCGGCGACAAAATTCACACCTTGGAGAAGATCGTTAAGGTAGTCTCCGGCCAGGATAGTGAGACACTCGATGATGTGGCGGCGCTCTACGAACAGATCATTGAGGCGGGGGTTCACCGAGCGCCAACCATCAAGACCGCTGAGGCGGCCAAGGTAATTGAGAACACCCAACGCGACCTTAATATTGCGCTGATGAATGAACTGGCGATGATCTTTAATTGTATGGATATCGACACCATTTCGGTGCTCGAAGCCGCCGGAACCAAGTGGAATTTTCTACCGTTTCGCCCTGGGCTAGTTGGCGGTCACTGCATCGGTGTTGACCCCTATTATCTCACCTACCGTGCTGAGATGTTGGGCTATCACCCCGATGTGATTCTGGCTGGTCGCTCGCTCAACGATGGCATGGGGGCGATGATCGCGAACAAAACCATTAAGATGATGATTGCCGCCGATATGAAGCTGCGCAGTGGGGTGGTTTTGGTGCTGGGGTTGACCTTTAAGGAGAATTGCGGGGATCTGCGCAATTCGCGGGTCATTGATGTGATCCGTACCTTAGAGGAGTTTGGAGTTCAGGTGCTGGTGCATGATCCGTTGGCAGATGCTACAGGGGCGCGCCGTGAGTACGGCATTGAATTGGTGGGGTTGGAGGGTTTGCCCAAGGTGGATGCGATTGTCGCCGCAGTCTCCCATCATGATATTTTGGCGCAAACCCCAGCATATCTGGCCTCACTGGCTAAGCCTGGGGCGCCATTTGTTGATGTGAAGGCGGCCTTTGATCTTGCGTTACTGGCGCAAGCTGGAATGTCGGTATGGCGCCTATGACGATACCATGCCGTAAGGTTTTGGTTACCGGAGCGGCGGGATTTATCGGTTTTCATCTCGCCCAACGGCTATTGGCTCGTGGGGATGCAGTGGTTGGGATCGATAACCTCAATGACTATTATGAGGTGTCACTTAAAGAGGCGCGGTTAGCGCAGCTCACGCCCGATGCCCATTTCCGCTTTATTAAACTGGATCTGGCTGATCGTGAGGCAATGGCCGCACTGTTTGCGCGGGAACAGTTCGACCAGGTGGTCAATTTGGCGGCACAGGCTGGGGTGCGCTACTCGCTGAAAAACCCCCATGCCTATGTCGATAGTAATATGGTTGGGTTCGTCAATGTGCTGGAGGGGTGCCGTTATAATGGGGTGAAACACTTGGTGTTTGCCTCCTCGAGTTCGGTCTATGGCGCCAATGAATCGATGCCGTTTTCGGTGCATGACAATGTCGATCACCCGCTATCGCTCTATGCGGCCAGTAAGAAAGCGGGGGAGTTGATGGCGCATACCTATGCCCATCTCTACGGCCTGCCCACCACAGGTCTGCGCTTTTTTACCGTCTATGGGCCATGGTACCGACCGGATATGGCACTGTTTTTGTTTACGAAAGCAATGTTAGCAGGAGCGCCGATTGATGTGTTTAATCACGGTCAAATGCAGCGTGACTTTACCTATATTGATGACATTGTGGAGGGGGTAGTGCGGGTGTTGGATCACACGGCTACGCCCAATCGTGAATGGGATGGCGCGCAGCCGGATTCTGGCAGTAGCCGAGCGCCTTATCGCATTTATAACATTGGTAATAGCAAGCCGGTGGCCTTGATGGAGTTTATCGAGGCATTGGAGGAGGCGCTGGGCATCAAGGCGATCAAGAATATGTTGCCGATGCAGCCAGGGGATGTGCCTGCGACCTATGCCGATGTAACGGATCTGGTGCGTGATGTTGGCTATCAGCCAGCAACGCCGGTGCGAGAGGGAATTGTTAATTTTGTTCAGTGGTATAAGGAGTATTACCAAGTATGAAAGTCGTGATGATTGGAGCGGGCTATGTTGGGCTGGTATCCGGAAGTTGTTTTGCCGAATTCGGTGCCGATGTGGTCTGTGTCGATGTGGTGGAGGAGAAGATTGCCGCACTCAATAGTGGTGTGATGCCGATCTATGAGCCTGGGCTGGATGATCTGGTGGCGCGCAATGTTGCCGCCGGACGATTGCGTTTTTCCACCGATCTCAGTGCCCATGTTGGCGCGGCAGATCTGGTGTTTATGGCGGTGGGAACCCCGTCGCGTCGTGGCGATGGCCATGCGGACTTGAAGTATCTCTATGCGGCGGCTGAGGCGTTGGCGCCGTGTCTCTCTGGCTACACCGTGATTGTCGATAAATCTACCGTGCCGGTGGGAACTGCTCGTGAGGTGGCGCGCATTATTCGCCAGCATAACCCTGAGGCAGACTTCGATGTTGCCTCCAACCCGGAGTTTTTGCGTGAAGGGGCAGCGATTCGCGATTTTACGCGTCCCGATCGGGTGGTGATTGGGGTGGAGAGCGAGCGCGCGGAAGCGCTGCTGCGCGCGCTCTACCGACCGCTTAACCTGCGTGAGACGCCGATTTTGGCTACCAATCTGGAGAGTGCGGAGCTAATTAAATATGCCTCCAACGCCTTTTTGGCGGTGAAGATTAGCTTCATTAATGAGATCTCTGACTTGTGTGAACGGGTCGATGCAGATGTGCATGCCGTGGCCAAAGGGATGGGGATGGATGGGCGTATCGGAGGCAAGTTTCTTCACCCTGGGCCAGGTTATGGTGGTTCCTGTTTTCCGAAGGATACGCTGGCATTGAGCCGCATTGCGCAGGAGCATGGCGCCTCATCAAGAGTGGTGTCGGCGGCCATCGAGGCCAACGCCGCGCAGAAGGCGCGCATGATTCAGAAGATTCGTCGTGCGCTGGGGGGGAGTGAAGCGGGCAAAACCATTGCCGTGTTGGGGTTGGCATTCAAGCCGGAGACCGACGATATGCGTGATTCACCGGCACTTTCGATTCTGCCTAGCCTGATGGAGAAGGGGGCAACGATTCGCGCCCACGATCCTGAGGCGATGGGGGAAGCCGCAAACCTGCTGCCGCCCGGAGTGCAGTTTTGCCAGGACAGCTACGATGCGGCGCAGGGTGCCGATGCGGTGGTGTTGATGACGGAGTGGAATGCCTACCGTAACCTCGATCTTCCCCGTTTGCGTGGGATCATGCGCCAACCGATGATGATTGATCTGCGCAACATCTATGATGCTGATATCGCGGCAGAATATGGATTTAGTTATTTTCCGGTGGGACGCAGGGAGCACCATCTCCCCATCGAATGATTGCCGCTGGATGCGGGCCGCGCTTAAGGCGGCCCGCAACGGCATCGGCACTACCCATCCCAATCCGCGAGTGGGTGCTGTGGTGGTGCGCGATGGCAAGCTAGTAGGTCGTGGTTGGCACCGTTTCCCAGGGGGGGCACATGCCGAGGTGGCGGCACTGCATGATGCGGGGGAGCTGGCACAAAAGTCTACCATGGTTGTGACCCTGGAGCCGTGCGCGGCCATGGGTCGCACGCCACCCTGCACCGAGGCGCTGTTGGCAGCGGGAGTGACCCGAGTGGTGTATGGATCTTCTGACTCCAATCCTCGTATGGCCGGGGGTGGTGATTGGTTGCGATCCCAAGGTGTGACGGTGGTTGGTGGGGTGTTGCAAGCGGAGTGTGATGCCCTGAATCGGCCGTTCTTCCATGGAATGGCGCGTCAACGGCCATGGATATTGGTCAAGGCCGCGACCTCACTCGATGGCAAACTGGCGACGGCACAGGGCGATTCGCGCTGGATCAGTAATCCGGCCTCACGCCATCAGGCGCACCGTTTGCGGGCGGAGGCGGATGCGGTGTTGATTGGTGCCGGAACATTGCGCGCTGACAATCCGCAGTTGATTCCGCGGCAGGTGCGCCGTCGTGGTGCTAATCCGTTACGGGTGGTGATCAGTCGTCAGTTACCGAAGTTTCTCTCCGACTATCAGCTGGCGGATACAGCTCAGGCTCCTAGTCGGATTTACTGCCAGCAGGCAGCCGATACCGACACCCAGCAGTGGTTGGATGCCGGTGTCGAAGTGGTTCGTTATCAACTGTTGGCGGACATCTTTGCCCATCTCTACATTGATGGTCGGCTATCGGTGATGGTTGAAGGTGGGGGGCAGTTGCTGGGCGCGTTGTGGCAGGAGAAGCTGGTTGATGCGCTGGCGCTATTTCAAGCGCCACTGCTGATCGGGGGGGAGGATGCAGTTAGCCTATGGGGCAGATCACCAGGTGTGGCGCGGGTGGCCGATGCCCCGCGCCTGATTCACCTGCAACGCCGCCATTTTGGTGACAATACCATGGTGTATGGTGAGGTGGTCTACCCCGACTCGTCGCAGAACTAGCGGTCGTGGCGTTTTTTGGCGTGGCTGGGTTGATGGGAGGAATGGTTGGGCTTGCGATGGCTATTGCCTTCGCTAGGTCGGAACCGCCGTTTTGGTCGAGCATGTGATGGCTCATCAACCTCGCCTTCAAGCTTGGATATATTGAGCTTTTGTTCGCATACCCATACTTGGCTCAAGGTGCGAAAGATGTTGCGTGGCATCCCCTCTGGCAGGTCAACCGTGCTATGGTTGCGATGGATGTCGACACGACCGATGTACTCTTGCTCGATACCGATCTCATTGCAGATAGCGCCGACAATATTGCCAGCCTTCACGCCATGCTCTTCACCGACTTCAACCCGAAAACGCTCCATGCCGGAGATAGGCTTCGGCGCATCATGCGTTGGTGCATTGGCGCGCGCGGCGTCAGGGCGAGTGTCTTCACGCACTTGGCGGCGATTCGATGATGCCGCAGTGCGCTCGCGCGGCGCACTCGCTGTCGGCCTTTTCTCATCTGACCACTTCTCGTTTGATCGCTTTTCGTTTGATCGTTTCTCAAGAAGGATTAGGGGCTGATCTCCCTGAACCATCTTGGCCAATGCTGCCGCTACTTCAAGTGCTGGGATGTCGTGTTCGGCGCGATACTCCTCCATAATTTGCAAAAACAGCTCCATCCCTTCGCCGGCCAGGGTGTCGGTGATGCGTTGCTTGAAGTCGGAGATCCGTTTGTCGTTAATCGTCTCGGTGGTTGGCATCACCAGACGCTCAATCTGCTGCCTAGTGGCGCGTTCAATCGCGAATAGCATCCTTTTTTCGCGAGGGGCCAAGAATAGAATAGCCTCGCCACTGCGCCCCGCACGCCCAGTGCGCCCGATGCGGTGAACATACGACTCGGTATCATGCGGAACATCGTAGTTCACTACATGGCTGATGCGCTCCACATCCAGCCCACGCGCCGCTACATCGGTTGCGACGACGAGATCGACGCGTCCCTTTTTCAGTCGATCAATGGTCTGCTCGCGTTGGCGCTGGTTGAGGTCGCCATTCAGCGGTGCGGCGGCATAGCCGCGTGCCTCCAGCTTCTCGGACAGCTCCACGGTGGCAACCTTGGTGCGGACAAAAATAAGTACCCCATCCAGACTCTCTGCCTCCAAAATACGGGTCAGGGCATCGAGCTTGTGGTGGCCACTCACCATCCAGTAACGCTGGCGAATAGTCTCCACGGTTGAAGTCTTTGATTTAATGGTGATCTGCTCGGGATTATTGAGATGCTTGGTGGCGATGCGGCGAATCATCTGCGGCATGGTGGCAGAGAAGAGCGCGATCTGACGCGATGCCGGGGTCTGTTCTAAAACCCACTCGACATCGTCGATGAAGCCCATGCGCAGCATCTCATCGGCTTCATCAAGCACTAGCATCTTGAGTTGATCCAACTTTAACGATTTTCGCCGCATATGATCCATCACGCGACCGGGCGTACCGACGATGAGGTGCACGCCGCGCCTAAGTGCCCGCAGCTGAATCTCGTAGGACTGGCCACCGTAGATGGGGAGTACATGAAACCCTTTGAGATGTTTAGCATATGCCTGACATGCCTCTGCGACCTGAATGGCGAGCTCACGGGTTGGTGCCAGCACTAAAACCTGAGGACTACAGTTGCTTAGATCAATGTTGGCCAATGCCGGTAGTGCGAATGCTGCCGTCTTTCCAGTGCCGGTCTGCGCCTGTCCTAACAGATCGCGTCCTTGTAGCAGGTAGGGGATGGTTTCTCTCTGGATCGGGGTGGGGCTTTCGTAGCCCATCTCTTCGAGTACCTGCAGAATCGGTGGGGGGAGGTTGAGGTCTTGGAAACTGGGTTGGTTGGGTTCATTTTTGGATGTCATGGCCGAATGGTGCCTATTTTTGATGAAAAAACGATGATGGGTGTACGGAAGCCTTTACCACGGAGACGCGGAGGCACGGAGATAGGGCAAAAGGAGGGAGGAGGAAGCGTGAAAAATAGGGTGCGTCATACCGGACTTGATCCGGCATTCAGGGTGGCGCGTGAACTGGATTCTCGCCGGCGTGCGAATGACGAGGGGCAAGCGGGAATCCAGTTTGACCTATGATCCTTGGTGATGAAGCGTCAATACTCAGCACCCATTAAAAACATCCCGTAACTGCTCAGATTGCTTCCGGTTTTCCAACGCCACTATCGGGAAAACCGGAAGTGAGCTGAGTAGTTACGATCAAGCAAATGGATAATCGGTGTAGCCGTGGGCATCACCACCATAAAAAGTGGCTTGATCTGGCGTGTTGAGTTTGGTCTCCTGCTTGAGTCGGTTTGGTAGATCAGGATTGGCTAAGAAAGGTACCCCATAGGCGACCATATCTGCTGCTTCGGTGGCGATAACGCTGTTGCCGCGGGCTCTGTCATAGCCTCCGTTGGCGATGTAGCGGCCGTCAAAGTGGTGGCGAAGCTGTGCCATATCGACCTCGGTATCTATCGCACCGGCCATCGTGACCTCAACTACATGAAGATAGGCTGGGGATAACGCGGAGAGGGCGGAGGCGACATGGTTGAACAGTGCTTGAGGATCAGAGTCCTGCATGTCATTAAATGCGTTCACCGGTGAGATGCGGACACCGACCTTGTTCGCACCAATCGCATTGCAGACCGCAGTGGTGACCTCGATAAGCAACCTGACGCGGTGCTCAATGGAGCCGCCATAGCTATCGGTGCGCCGGTTGCTGCCATCGCGCAGAAATTGGTCGAGCAGATAGCCATTGGCGCTATGGATCTCTACCCCGTCGAAGCCCGCCTTGATGGCCATTTCCGCCGCGTGCCGATATTGCTCGACGATGTTGGCAAGCTCTTCGATAGCCAGCGCGCGCGGGGTGACAAAATCTTGCATACCGGCATAGGTGACTGCCTGACCTGCGGGCTGAACCGCAGAGGGCGCAACGGGCAGCGCACCGTCATGAAAGCTTGGGTGTGAGATCCGGCCGCAGTGCCACAGTTGCACAAAAACGGCACCCCCAGCGGTGTGGATATCATCAATGACCTGCTGCCATGCGGATACTTGTTCGTCGTTGTAGATGCCAGGGGTGGCAGGGTAGCCCACACCTTGAGGCGAAATCTGTGCGCCTTCGGTGATAATAAGGCCTGCGGTGGCGCGTTGGGCGTAGTACTCCCCCATCAGTGCGGTGGGGATGCCGTTCGGCGCCCTATTGCGGGTCATCGGCGCCATCACGATGCGGTTGCTGAGCGCTAGCTCCCCGAGTTGGATTTCAGAAAATAGATCCTGTTTCATATTGTTCTCCTTATGTTGTCGTTAAATTGGTGCGTTGGGTTGCTAGGGAATTTAGGCAGTTACAGCCATTTTTTGGTAGCGATCTGAGTCGTTACCACTATTTCACTATTGGCTGGCGCGTGCCTCGTAATGGTGTACCAGAGTAGTAGTGCAATCAGTAAACAGGCGGTTTGCCCCAATACAAAGTAGAGCAGCGTGGCCGACAACAATGGAACAACTAGGCTGGCAATACCAGCATTGATTGTCATCTGCACACACCCCTGCACCGCGGAAGCGGCACCCCGATGATGTGGAAAGCAGTCTAGTGACATCACAGTCATGACCGGCATCATCAGTGCAATTCCGAAGGCATAAATCGCTACTGGGGCAATGGTCAATAGCGGTGTCGCAGATGCCAACCATGCCTGTGCTAGATTCAACAGCGTTGCTGCGGACAGCGTGGCGAGTGCCAGAGAAATAGTGCGCTGTTGGCTCCAAATATTGGCTACCCTTGATGCGAGATATGAGCCAGCTATGATCCCAATCACCAGTGGCACAAACATGATGGGAATACCGTGGTCGCCAAGGTGTAAGAGATCAAATACCACGGTCGGTGCGCCAACAATATAGAGAAAAAAACCACCGAAAGCCGTTGCAATCGTCAGCGTCAGCAAGATAAAGCGGCCATGTTGCACGATCTGGCCATAGGTGGTGGCGACATACAACGGATGCAGTGACTGGCGTTGCGCTTCGGGTAATGTTTCCACGATAAAGCCTTGCACCAGCATGAAAATGAGTACGCCATAGGCGGTGAGGAAGTAAAAGACGCTGCGCCAACCGAATAGGTCGTGCAATACCCCGCCAATGATTGGTGCAATTGCCGGGGCAATAGCAAATAGCATCATGACCTGTGCCATGGCGCGTTGAGCCTGCTGAGGGCCAAACTGGTCGCGAATCATGGCACGACCAATCACCATGCCACCACTAGCCGCAACCCCTTGGGCAATGCGAAATAGTAAAAAATGGGTGTAGTTGTCCGCCAAGGCACAGCCGAGAGAGGCCAGCGCATAGAGGATCATCCCAGCAATAATGACCCGCTTGCGGCCGACACTGTCGGATAATGGCCCCCAGAATAGGGTGGCGATGGCAAACCCAACCAGATAACTTCCCAAGCTTTGGGTTAACATGGCACGGCTGATCTGAAATTCCGCTTCGATGGAGGGAAAGGATGGCAGGTAGGTGTCGATGGTGAATGGCGCGACCATTGCCAAGAGCGCCACGATGATTGAGATGGTGCGCGGGTGCATGGGGTGGTGTTGGAACAAGTGCGGTGTAGTGAGAGTGTTAGTCTACAAAGGAACCATGCTGGCGAATAGGTTCATGGTGCGGTTGGCCGAAACAGGCCATGACACGCGCACCGGCATCGCTATTTAGCGATAGGATCGTTTCATGTTCGATGAAGGCTGCGGTTGCGCTAGGGCAGGGGGGAGAACCGTTGATGGTTGCTTCACCTTCGACCACATAGAGCAGCCCGCGCCACCCATCGGGAATCGATAATGCATAGCTGCCACAGAGCGAAATATCTTGGTAGCAGACCGAACTCTGGAGTTGCAGCGGGGAATCCTTGCCAATAATGGTGCAAATGGTGCTTTTACCATGCTGGTGTTGAGGTAGATCGTTGGCTTCGAGTTGTTGATAGTCGGGTGCGATCCCTTTCAGCCGTTGCGGCAGATTGACCCACAGTTGAATCCCTGCGGTCCGGCCATCGGGGAATTCGGAGTGGATGATGCCACGACCTGCGGTGAAGCGTTGCACGCCGCCAGCACCAATGCGGCCACGATTACCGAGGTTATCGGTATGGTTCATGCCACCGGAAAACAGATAAGTGATCCCTTCAAATCCGCGATGTGGATGGTCAGGAAAGCCACCACTACCAATGTCGAAATGATCCCACAGCACGAAGGGGTCGAAGTTGGCTCTGCCCTGAACCGGCATCAGCCGATTGACGGTGACGCCATCGCCTTCGGGGACGGTTTGGGCGTGATGAAGTGTGATGGCCATGGTGTTCTCCTCGAAGGGGGTAGGAAGCGGTGCAATGGTGCACCGCTTCCGATTGATCGCGTCACTATTCAGCACTCCGCCTTAAAAATGGCTGTAACTGCTCAGATTGCTTCCGGTTACAGGTTGGCGTGTGAGCCGTCGCAGAATGGCGCGTTCTTGGTGCGCTTACACTGGCAGAGGGCTACGGTCTGTTTTTCCTTAATCTCAAATGGTTGCGGTAGGAAACCGGTGCCTTGATGGCTGCCGTCGCAAAAGGGTTGATTGGCCGATTTTCCGCAGGTGCAGAAATGGTAGCTGCCGGGTTCGAGCTCCATCACCTTGGGCTCTTTGGCTGCGATTGTTGCTTCATTCATGATTTTGTCCTCTTTTATGTTTTTTCGTCTTCATTTCCCGATGAAATTGCTTGAACTCATCTCGGCTGATGGATCCGTCGTGGTTGCTATCCATTTGATCGAAATGGGCTTGGTGATCCTTGTCATCAAGTACGCCATCGTGATTGGCATCCATGTGGGCGAACCGTTTTTCGGCATGCTGGGTGACAGCCGCGATAAATTCCGCCTTGGTCACCTTACCGTCGTGGTTAGTGTCGGCCCTTTTGAGCATGGCGTGTATGCCATGGTGTCTACCCATGCCCTCGTTCGCCATCGCTGGGGTGGCAGCACATGCCAATATGGCTGCTGCTAGAATCATGCGTTTTTTCATTGATATACTCTCCATTTGTAACTACTCAGCACCCTACTCAAAAATGGCTGTAACTGTTCAGATTGCTTCCGGTTTTCCTGATAGCAAGGCGGAAAAGCGGAGTTTACTACTGTAAACGGTACATTGGGTGCGTTGATCACCTCTTGCGGGCCATCGGTGTGTGGGTAAAGCTTACTGCTTCACGCCTTCAATCGACAGGTACAATTCAATATTCTCTGATACAGGTCCAAGCATCGCAGCCTTTTTCATATTATAATCAGAGAGGTGCAGGGTGGTGGTTCCTTCAAAGCCGCGGCGAAATTCGCCCCAAGGGTCTTTACCGGCACCAATCTGATGAAGTTTGATCACGATGTTTTTGGTGATACCTCGTAGTGTGAGTTTGCCATGCAACAGGGCATGACTATTACCCAGATCATCGTAACTGGTGCTAACAAATGTGGCGGTGGGGTATTTGGTAGTATCGAAGAACCAGTCACTGCGCAGATGCTTGTTGCGCAACGCATGGTTGGTGTCGAGGCTGGCGGTATCAATCGTGACCGATACCTTGTTGTGTTTGGCGTTATCGGCATCGTAATCGAAACTGCCGTCGAACTTGCGAAAGGATCCCAATATCCAGCTAAATCCTAAATGCTTTACCTTGAATTGGATAAAGGCATGTTGTCCTTTAATATCAATATTGTAGTGCTCAGTGGCGGCTTGGGCTGGTAGTGCCGATGCTAGAGCCAATAGTGCTCCGGCAACGAATAGTTTTATTTTCATATCATTTACTCTCCTTGGGGTGTGATTCCGAACATTCGCTGTAACTACTCAGCTCACTTCCGGTTTTTCTGATAGCGGCGTTGAAAAATGCGCATTTATAGTAGTAAACTCCGCTTTTCCGCCTTGCTATCAGAAAAACCGGAAGCAATCTGAGCAGTTACAGCCATTTTCTGGTAGGGTGCTGAGTAGTTACCATTCGCAATAGGGTAGGATCTCTATCTACGAAATGGTGTTTGAGCGCAGCAGCACTGTGTACTGCAATCAATGCCATGGCAGCACAAGCAGACCACCAATGGATGTCGCCGACCAGATCAGCCTGCGCTTTATCAAAACTTAGTGTGGCCGGCACGGTGAACCATCCGAAGATATTAATGCCTATCCCTTCAGCGGTTGGAAGCAGGTAGCCGGTAATCATGACGATCAATAGCAACAGATAATGCAATTGTTGCACCACCAAGGCTGCCATTTGCTCCCACCAGAGACCCATTAGTTGCGGGCGGGCATTGCCCAGCCGCCAAGCAAAGCGAAATAGTAGCAGCATCAGCAGCAGCATGCCGATCGATTGATGAATGCTTGGCGCATCGTGGTACCAACGGTCATAGTAGTCTAGTCCGGTCATCCACCATCCCAGCACAAATATCGCGATGATCGCCAGTGCCATCACCCAGTGCAGGATGATCGCAATCCAGCCGTAGTGGGTATTGCTGTTGGTTAGTTGCATTCAAGGCCGCGGTAGAGCAGGTCAACTAGCCGGTTTAGGTCTTGCTCTAAGATTGATAAATCGTTGTTTTTCAGTGTAATAGGATTGTTGTAGCGCAGTGTTCCTTGATGGATGTCATAGGCCGTTTGTGCGCTATCAAGGGTTGCGAAGCACCCTTGGGCAACACCGAGATTGAGAATGGTGGTAAGGGCATCGATCACCTTGGCTTCATACTTGAGCAGCACTGCGCGGTGCCGCAGCTCGATGCTGGTTAACAGCTCGAAGAGGTGGCGGGTTCCGGAAAATTGGGCGTGGCCGATGCGGAGTCGGGTGAGTAGAAATGCGCGCAGTGCCGCCAGTGGATCATGCTCTGCAATCGCCGCTTGCACGCCAGCATCAAGCTTTTGTTGCATCTGCCGCTCTAGGCAGGCGACGGCAATTGCGTCTTTGTTTTTAAAGTGTCGGTAGAGATTTCCCACACTCATATCGCAATCGGCTGCGATTTCGGTCATGGTGGTTTTGCACGGGCCATAATCGGCAAACCTAAGCTGGGCGGCATCGAGAATTTTATCCGACGCAGTGGGATTTGTGGTAGATAGTGCAACCATGGCGACGAATTCTGCTGGGGTGAATAATGAATGTCAACCATTATTGTTCATTATTCATACTGCGGGGTGCAATCGCCTGCGGCTGAAGCCTTTTCTACAGGCGCGCACCGAGTTGATCGATGACGGCCAAGGTCATGGCCGATTTGTTGAGGCAGTAGAAGTGCAGGCCAGCCACGCCATGGGCCAATAGGTCGGCACACTGTTCGCGGGCCAATTTGATGCCCATTGCTTGCACCTGATCCAAATCGTCGGCCAATGGCTCCATCTGGCTGCGCACATGATCGGGGATGGTGGTGCCGCACATCGCGGAGAAACGGGCGATTTGGCTGAAGTTGCCGATTGGCATAATGCCGGGGATGATCGGGATGGTGACTCCTGCCTTGGCTGTTGCATCGATGAAGCGATAAAAGGCATCGTTATCGAAAAAATACTGGGTGATTGCCGCAATCGCACCTTGATCCTGCTTGCACTTGAGGTAGCGCACATCATCCATCATGCCACCGGCTGATTCTGGGTGTCCCTCAGGATAGGTGGCCACCGCGATTGAAAAATCGCCTCGCTCAGTAATAAAATCGACCAGATCGGAGGCATGGGCAAAGCCGTTTTCTTCCGCTTCAAAATGGTCGGCTCCTTGCGGCGGGTCTCCGCGCAGGGCAAGGATGTTATCTAGCCCGTCGCGGCGGTAATCATTGAGCAGCGCTGCCAATGCATCGCGTGTTGCCCCGACGCAGGTCAGGTGCGCCATTGGTGGAATGGTGCTCTGTTGGCGGATGCGGTTGACGATGCGTCGCGTGCGCTCCTGGGTGCTGCCGCCCGCTCCGTAGGTTACTGAAACAAAATCAGGGGTGATGGCAGCGAGCTCTTCTAAGCAGCGCCACAGGTTTTCCTCACCTTTGTCGGTTTTAGGCGGGAAAAACTCGCATGAGATGGTGGGTCTATTCGCCTTATGGCTCTGTTCAAGAATCGTCTTCAAGCGCATCGGATTACAACCTCGGCACGGTCACGCCGGTCTGCCCCATATATTTCCCCGCTCGGTCGGCATAGGAGCTTTCACACAGCTCATCGGACTCAAAAAAAAGAAATTGCGCCACCCCCTCACCGGCATAGATCCGCGCCGGCAGGGTGGTGGTGTTGGAGAACTCCAGCGTCACATGACCCTCCCACTCCGGTTCCAGCGGGGTGACATTGACGATGATGCCGCAGCGGGCGTAGGTGGATTTGCCGAGACAGATGGTGAGCACCTGCCGTGGAATGCGCAGATATTCTACCGTGCGCGCCAAGGCGAAGGAGTTGGGCGGGATGATGCAGATATCACTCTGCACATCGACAAACGAGCTCGGACAGAAGTTCTTGGGATCGACCGTAGCCGAGTTGATGTTGGTGAAGATTTTGAACTCATCGGCGCAACGCACATCGTAGCCATAGGAGGAGAGACCGTAGGAGATCACCCCCTCACCAGCACTGTTCTGTTTCACCTGGCCATCAACAAAAGGCTCGATCATACCTTGCTCTGTGGCCATTTGCCGAATCCAACGATCAGCTTTAATACTCATGAAAACCTCCTGAAAAGTCGGCGCAGCCTAACTGCGGCGGCAGAGATTGCAGCTGATGAAACG
>JAUZRF010000032.1 GCA_030950645.1 Mariprofundales bacterium | reverse complement strand
AAGATCTGTTGCCAGCCCTCAGCTCGGTTGCGGTCCGAGTGGTCGGGCAGACCGTAGATCAGGTCTAGACCGATGTTGTCCCATCCCCCTGTCTGCGCCAAGGCCACTGCATCGAGCGCCTGCTGCGCGGTGTGGATCCGTTCCAGCCAGTGGAGTTGCCCGTTGTCCAGGCTTTGCACCCCGATAGAGAGGCGGTTGACGCCGGCTTGATGCCATCCCTCCAGTTTGGCGGCATCGATGCTGCCTGGATTGGCCTCAATGGAGATCTCCACCGCATCGGACCACTCGATACGGTTTTGCAAGGCTGTGACTACCTTTTTGATCAGTGATGGCGGAGCCAATGATGGGGTTCCGCCGCCAAAATAGATGGTGTTGACGCGACGATGCTGCCACTGCGGTTGTGCTAGCTGCCACTCCAATTCACGGACGAGGGCATTGCCGTAACGCTCCCACTCCGGATTGCGCCGCACATGGGAGTTGAAGTCGCAATAGTGGCATTTATGCGCACAAAATGGGATGTGAATATAGACCAGCATGGCTGAGCAGCTCCTGCCCTTTTAAAGCTAGCTGACCAAATGGAACGCGTCCTCTCCAGCAAAGGCTTGCATGGCGGCACGCAGCTCGGTGCAAGCTTCATTATCAAGGGGGGTTAGTGGCAGACGGAGGCCTCCCTCTATCCACCCCAGCAGCGCGCAGGCCGCTTTGACGGGGATTGGATTGCTGCGGATGAACAGGGTGCGATTGAGTTCCACCAATGCTACCTGATGGTGGCGTGCAGCGATCAGGTCTCGTTGCGCCATCGCCTGGGTGAGTGCGCCCATGGTGCGTGGGGCGATGTTGGAAACCACCGAAATCACGGCGACTCCGCCTAGGGCCATGAACGGCAATGCTGTGGCATCATCCCCCGAATAGAACTCGATTTTATCACCGCATACCACCATGGTGCGCATGAGTTGATCCATGTCTGCGGTGGCATCTTTAACACCAATGATATTACTGATTTGCGACAGTCGCGCCACAGTCTCTGGCAGGATGTTGGAGTGGGTGCGTCCGGGCACATTGTAAAGAATCTGCGGTAGATGCACCGCCTCTGCCACCGCGCGATAATGGCAGTAAATCCCCTCCTGCATCGGCTTGTTGTAGTAGGGGGAGATCAGCAGTGCAGCATCGGCACCAAGTGACTTGGCAGCGGCGGTGAGTTCGATGGATTCCGCAGTGTTGTTGCTGCCCGTGCCAGCGATCACCGGAACGCGCCCTGCGGTCTGTTCAATGGCGATGCGGATCACTTGGGTGTGCTCCTTTAGACTTAGGGTGGCGGCCTCGCCGGTGGTTCCGGCGGGGATCAATCCATCAATACCAGCCTCAATCTGGCGTTCGATATGGGCGCGAAACGCCTCCTCATCGATGATTCCGTGTTTAAATGGGGTAACTAGTGCGGTCATGGTGCCGTGGAACATGGGGGAACTCCTGTGACGAGCGTATGTGCCCCAATCCTAACCAACCATGGCGGAAATCGCATTTCTGCTTGAGGATGGCTAATGTTCAGCGCTTCCTGATGGGTCACTTAGGGTAACTACTGAGCACCCTAGCCAAAACCGGAAGTGAGCTGAGTAGTTACCACTTAGGAACGACACTGCTGCCCGATATGGGCGAATAATCTGGAGGATCATGATGTCTGATATTTTGAGCGCGGCCGAACTGGCACGCTTTGATCGCCACATTATTTTGCCTCAGGTTGGGCTTGAGGGTCAGGAGCGATTGAAGCAGGCGAAGGTGTTGTGCATTGGTACCGGCGGATTGGGAAGCCCAATCTCGCTCTATCTTGCGGCGGCGGGGGTGGGTACCCTCGGTCTCGTCGATTTTGATGTGGTGGATGACTCCAATTTGCAGCGTCAAATTGTTCATTCTAGTGCCGATATTGGTCGCCCTAAAGTAGAATCGGCACGCGACCGACTAATGGGGATCAATCAGCATCTGTTGGTGCGGCTGCATGGTGAGGGTGTCAAACGCGACAATGTGCGCGCCATGGTGGCGGATTATGATCTGGTGCTGGATGGAACCGATAATTTCCCCACCCGTTACTTGGTGAATGACGCCTGCGTACTGGAGAACAAGCCACTTATTTACGCCTCTATTTTTCAATTTGAGGGTCAGGCGACGGTATTTCATTACGAGGGCGGGCCATGTTACCGTTGCCTCTATCCTGAGCCGCCACCACCAGGTCTAGTGCCCTCTTGTGCCGAAGGCGGGGTGTTGGGGGTGTTGCCGGGGGTGATCGGCGTGATTCAGGCCACCGAGGCGGTGAAAATAATACTCGGTAAAGGGACGACGCTTTCGGGGCGTTTGTTGCTCTACGATGCCATGGCGATGCGTTTTCGTGAGGTCAAGCTGCGCCGTGATCCTGCTTGCCCAGCATGTGGTGATCACCCCACTATTGGTGATGTGGTTGAATATGAACAGTTTTGCGGTTTACCGCCGACAGAGATAACCAAGGAGAATGAGAAGATGTCTGATGATGATATTACCCCAAGCCAGCTTAAGGCAATGATGGATAGCGACCCTGAGCTATTCGTGCTTGATGTGCGTGAGCCGCATGAGATCACGATTTGCGCCATTGAAGGTACCCATAAGATCCCTTTGGGGCAGGTGGCTGAACGCTATGCTGAGGTGCCGAAAGAGCGTCCGGTGGTGGTGCACTGCAAGTTGGGTGGCCGCTCCGCACAGGCGGTGGCGTTGTTGCAATCCAAGGGCTATAGCAATGTGAAGAATCTTGCCGGAGGTATTCTGCGCTGGCGTGATGAGATTGATGACTCGTTGCAGAAGTATTGATTTGTTGGCTGTAATGGGTGTGATGGTATGATCGGTTTTCAGTGCTATCGGGTGGATCTTGGTGACCGATCCTACGATATCCGCATCTGCCCAGGCTCGCTTGACGGCTTGGGTGCGGCGATTGCCCTGCTTTTGCCTAGTGCCAAGCGCTGTTTGGTGGTGAGTAATGCGGTGGTGGCTCCACTCTATATGGCGCGGGTGCGCGCAAGCTTGGAGGCTGCGGGTTGGCAGGTTATCGCGCTGATCCTTGCTGATGGCGAGCAGAGCAAAACGCTTGCCAACTGGTCGCGTATTCTTGATTGCCTGATGGCGCATAAACTATCGCGCAACGAGCCGGTGGTGGCGCTTGGCGGTGGTGTGATTGGCGATATGGCTGGCTTTGCCGCAGCCAGTTATCGCCGTGGCCTGCCGCTGGTGCAGGTGCCAACTACGCTGCTGTCGCAGGTCGATTCCAGCGTTGGCGGCAAGACCGCCGTCAACCACCCCGATGGCAAGAATATGATCGGTGCTTTCTATCAACCGCGCTTGGTTTGGATTGATTCTGAGGTGCTCGCTACTCTGGCGCCGCGTCAGCTCCGGGCGGGGTTAGCTGAGGTGATCAAGTACGGCCTGATTCGCGATGGTGCGTTTTTCTCCCGGCTACAGGAGCTGATGCCGGGTCTGCTTACACTCGATAGTGCGGCCATTGCTGAGGTGATCCATAGCTCTTGCCGTCACAAGGCGGAGGTGGTGATGCGCGATGAGTGTGAGTCGGGCGAACGCGCGCTGTTGAATTTTGGGCATACCTTCGGCCATGCCATTGAATCTTTGGCCGGTTATGGCACTTTTCTTCACGGTGAAGCGGTGGCGATTGGCATGCGAATGGCGACGCGATTATCGCACCAGATGGGGCTGATTGACGCCTCGTATGAGCAGCGGGTGTTGGAGGCACTCACTGTTGCGGAGTTGCCAAGTGCAGTGCCAAAGTTTGCACCTGAAGCGTGGCTTGATGCGATGGGTAACGATAAAAAGAACCTTGGCAGCGGTCTTCGTTTGGTGCTGCTGCGCGCCATTGGCGATGCCCGCATCGTCGATTCGGTCGGTGCAGATGCGATCACTCGGCTAGTGGC
This sequence comes from Mariprofundales bacterium, assembly GCA_030950645.1. GTDB lineage: Bacteria > Pseudomonadota > Zetaproteobacteria > Mariprofundales > J009 > JAUZRF01. Next base: position 13,907 of record JAUZRF010000032.1, on the reverse strand, counting down.
AAGCTACGATGATCCAAGGTAGGTGTATCCCATCGCGGGATTAAAATGGCAGAAATGGTGCGCGGTACTGGATTCGAATAGGCTTTCTTATTCTTCATTGTAACTACTCAGATTGCTTTTTATTTTTCTGATAGCAAGGCGAAAAAGCGGAGTTTACTACTGTAAATGCGCATTTTTCAACGCCGCTATCGGGAAAATTAGGAGTGAGCTGAGTAGTTACTTCAATCGTTTGATGCAGACCTCCATTACCCATTACAGCCCACAACTTAGCTGTTTTCACATCTCGGCATGCAGCACATCCAGAAAGCTCAAAAGCCCCATCACCTCGGTGCCTTCAGCTAATGGAAATGTATCACCACCAGGGTATACCACAAACCTGTGCGTTGCTTTTATATCAGTACAGGCATAATAAAACCCCTTCGACACAGTTGGTGCCAATGAGCGCTTCACTTCTATCGCCCAAACCTGTTGGTTTGGCCCTTCTAAAATCAAATCAACTTCAGCCTGAGCGGAAGTTCGATAAAAGCTGGATCGCCACCGGTCTGACACTTGATTCAGAATCTGCTCCACAACATAACCTTCCCAACTTGCGCCAATTGCCGGATGCCCCAATAAGCTTTCGAAATCCGTGATGGTTAAAAAACGATGCATCAGACCACTGTCACGAAGATATAATTTCGGTGCCTTGACCAGCCGTTTTTTCGTGTTCCCTGACCAGGGCTGCAGTTGTCGAACCATATAAAAATCGGTAAGCGTATCGATATAGCTTTTAATGGTTTTATAGCTAACACCGAGACTTTCACCCAATTTTGAATAATTTACTTGCTGGCTATTATTATGGGCCAACATCGACCACAGCCTGCGCATTGTCGTGGCACTGATATGCGGCCCCATCAGTGGGATATCTCTCTCTATATAAGATGAGATAAAATCACCTCTCCATGCCCAGCTTTCATCATTTGATGCAGATAAATAACTATCGGGCAGGCCGCCTCGCAACCAATGTTTTTCCATATCCAGTAAACTGTTTTCCCGAGACAACTCCAGAGCCGAGAAAGGACTCAATTCCAAAAACCGTATGCGACCGGCAAGTGTTTCTGATGAGTGTTGAATAAGATCGCGTGAAGCTGAACCAAGCAAAAGAAAGTGGGCCGTTCTTTCACCAGCCCTTTTACGCATGTCCACCAGACCACGCAATAATCTGAACAGATCGGGCTTTCTTTGTACTTCATCAATAATCAGTAATTTACTCTCGCAGCGCCGCAAATACGCTTCAGCATCACTGAGCTTGGCTAAATCAGAGTCCAACTCTAAATCCAGATATACCGTCTCTTTGCCGATGAACTTTGAGACCTCTAATGCCAATGTGGTTTTCCCTACCTGCCTCGATCCTAACAAGGCAACCACCGGCATATTTTGCAGTGCTATCATTAGTTTTTTCAGCAGTAATCTTTTTACCATCAGCGCATATTAGAACTTAATATTCTAATATGCAATGTTAATGCACGCCAAAACAGCGTGGTCAGGGCTTGATCGGCAAAGAGGTCATCTCCAAGGATTTGCTCCAGATGGGGGTCGTGATGCAAACCTTTGCGCCACTTCTCCTTTCACACCCTGAGCAACAACGTCGACAAACAACGCTTTGGCGTGGGATATATTGGCGGCAAAGCGAACTAGAACTTCCTGCGTGTGCAGCCACGGAACCTTCATAGTTAAGCCGGATTCCGTATGCGTTCCCACGCGGGAACGAGGGGAAAAGCATAATAGTCAAGCCAGACCCCGTTCATAGCAACCACAGGATAAGATCGCGGCTGCGCGCGATCTATCCTTATTCGGTAACTACTTAGCACCCCATCCGAAAATAGCTGAGTAGTTACGAACAACCAATGGTTGTCCAATTTCACGGAAGAAAAGTTGCGTTATCAGCGGATAGGCCGACTGGTTTTCACCATGGAGGTAGGCCTTAGTAACATGGAATGTACCCTCACTTTCGCATTATAGCTAGGGTTGCTCCATCTTTTTGAAAGGAGTAATCCATGGGATTTTTTACCAAGGCGCCTAAGGCTGATGATGATGACATTCCAGAGGGCGATCATGTGGTCATCACCACCAAACAGGGTGATATTACGATTGAGCTCTATGCCGATTCTGCACCCAATACCGTGGCCAGTTTCAAGGCGCTGGTTGGCAAAGGGTTTTATGATGGGTTGGGTTTTCACCGCGTGATTGATGGTTTTATGGCGCAGGGCGGTGATCCCACTGGCACCGGATCTGGCGGTCCCGGTTACAAGGTGAAGGCGGAGTTTAATGACCGTAAGCACCAACGCGGAACGGTGGCGATGGCGCGTTCATCCCACCCCGACTCTGCAGGCAGCCAGTTTTATATCTGTTTTGATTCTCACCCCCATCTTGATGGTGAATATACCGTGTTTGGTCAAGTGACTGAAGGGATGGAATTGGTGGATCAAGTAGAGCAAGGGGATACGATGGAGTCGCTCAAGGTAGTTGCCTAACCCGACCATGCGTCAGCATGCGATCATCATCGTTGGCGCTGGGGCGGTAGGCTCGGCGCTGGCGCTGGATCTGTTGCAACAGGGTCGCGTCGTGGTGGTGTTGGAGGCGCGTCAGCCCGATTATACTGTGCGTCCGCCTGAGCGCGAGATTGCGCTTTCTGCTGGATCGGTGGGGTATTTGCAGCGGCTTGGTATTTGGTCCGCGATTGCCGAAACTGGGGTTGGCGAGATTCGCCACATTCGGGTGCTGGAGCCAGGCGGGGCGGGGACGGTAGCATTGGATTCGGATGCGACGGGGCAAGGCACTTCCTTGGGGGCGGTGGTTGAGATGGGGCAGTTGTTGCAGCCCATGCACCAGGCATTGCAGGCGCAAGGGGCATGGTTGGCACCGGTAGATCTGAGGAAGATGGAGCGGGATGCCGATGGGGTGCGGCTGGATTGTGTGGTGGATGGCCAGGCGCAACGGCTGTGCGGGCAACTGTTGGTGGCCGCCGATGGAACCAATAGCGCGATGCGCCGCATGGCCGCCATTTCGACTTGGGGTTGGGATCACAACCGTTTTGGTCTGGTCGCTTCGCTGGTTGCGGATCATCATCAGCATAGTGCGTATGAGTGTTTTCACCGTGAGGGGCCATTGGCGCTGTTGCCGATTGGTGATGGCCGTTTTTCGATGGTGTGGGCAGTGACACCGCAGCGTGCGAGCAGGCTATTATCACTGGGTGATGATGTATTTATTGCCGAGCTTGAGGCTGCGCTTGATCCCGTCGTTCGCCAACAGCTTGGCGCGATTCGCGCGACCTCTCCTCGTGGCGCTTTTGCGCTAGAGCTGCGTATTGCTCGGTCATTTATTTCCACTCGGATGGCACTGGTTGGCAACGCGGCGCATACGATGCATCCGGTGGCGGGTCAGGGGATGAATCTCGGTCTGCGCGATGTGATGGCGCTGGCGCGGGTATTGGGTGAAAATCCGGTGGCGGCGGAAGATGCAGGGGACTCCATCGTGTTGGAACAGTATGCGGACGCGCGGCGGCTTGATGTGGCGATGACCGCAGGTTTTACCGAAGGGGTGTTGGCCAGCTTTGCTGTCGGGGGAGTCTTACCCAGCCTCACCCGTCAGGCGGGTCTGCGGCTGATGCAACGGTACGGTGGTCTGCGTGGTTTGCTCACCGATTACGCCAGCGGACGGGCGCAAGGGGTTTAGTGGATGAAGCACTCCGAAATGGTTGATCTGATGATTATTGGCGGCGGCATGGTCGGGCTGACCTTGGCGGCGGCACTGCGCGATACTGGTCTGCACATTGTCCTGATTGAACGCGCCGAGCCGAGTGTGCACCAATCACTGGGGATCGATTGTCGGGTGTCAGCGATTGTGCGTGGCAATGTGGAGATGCTGGAGGCGATTGGGGCTTGGCAACATCTGCAACAGCCGTCGCCTATCGCCGCGATGCGGGTGTGGGACGATCAGCACGATGGTGGCATTCGCTTTGATGCGCTGGAGATTGAACGCGATTGCCTCGGGCAAATGGTGGAGAACTCGCGCCTGATCGCAGCCTTGCGTACCCTGTTGTTGCGCAGTGATACGGTGGAGTTGTGCTGCCCTGCTACCGTGACCTCGGTGGCGTGGCGGCGCGAGGCGGTGGCGGTGGTGCTGGGGGATGGGCGCCGCTTGCATGCGCCACTGGTGGTGGGGGCGGATGGTGCGCACTCGTGGCTGCGTGCGCAGGCGGGAATTGATCTCTGGTCGCACGATTTTGAACAGCAGGGTATCGTGGCCACCATCAAGCCGCAGCGCCATCATCAGCAGGTGGCCTATCAGCGTTTTTTACCTACCGGGCCACTGGCGCTGTTGCCGATGGCCGATGGGCTATGCTCGATGGTGTGGAGCGCGCATGCCCCGCGCGCGACCGCCTTGATGGCACTGGATGACGACGGGTTTTTGCAAGATTTGAACCTCGCCTTCGGCCCGCAACTGGGGCAGCTGGAGGAGTGTGGCCGCCGCGCAGCCTTTCCGTTAACTACCCGCTTAGCCAAACATCTGGTGCGGCCTCGCCTGGCTCTGATCGGCGATGCCGCCCACACGATCCACCCGCTGGCGGGTCTGGGCGTCAATCTTGGTCTACGCGATGCCATGGTGTTGGCCCGCGAAATTGCCGATGCCCACCGCTTTGGCGAGGACTACGGCACGATGGAGGTGCTGAGGCAGTATCGTAACCAACGCTTGCCTGATGTGCTGGCGGTGATGGCCTCAATGGAGGGGATGCACCACCTTTTCACCAGCACCTTGCCGGGTGTGGCGGCACTGCGCGGGCTGGGGATGCGCCTGGTCGGCAACAGCGGCGCGATCAAACAGATGCTGATGCGCAACAGCACCGGCCTGACCCTGCCGGTGCCACGCGTGGTGTGATGAAATGATGGGGGTGAACTTGACGGAAAACGGTGTTGCCTCAGGTAAGGTCAGTGAAAAATGAGTGTAACTACTCAGCTCACTCCCAGTTTTCCCGATAGCGGCGTTGAAAAATGCTCATTTACAGTAGTAAACTCCGCTTTTTCGCCTTGCTATCAGAAAAACCGGAAGCGATCTGAGCAGTTACAAATGAGTTTACTAGGTGTAACTACTCAGCTCACTCCCAGTTTTCCCGATAGCGGCGTTGAAAAACGCTTGTTTACAGGAGGGAACTCCGCTTTTTCTCCTTGCTATCAGAAAAACCGGATGCGATCTAAGCCGTTACTACTAGGTGGTTTTTTTCGCTTCTGTTGCTTTTTTTTATTGTTTGCATCGTCGCTGCATGCGGCAGAGATTCGGGTGGGGATGGCGCAGTTGCCGATTACGCTTGATCCGCGTTTTGCCACCGATGCCGCCTCGGTCAAGGTGCAACAATTCTTGCATCGAGGGCTGACTAGGCTCGATGACCATTTTCAGCCTCAGCCTGACATCGCGCAATCGTGGAGCCACCCATCGCCGCTAGAGTGGCTGTTTGTGCTGCGCCCTGGGGTGACATTCAGTGACGGCACCCCAGTGACTGCACGCGATGTGGCGGCGACGCTGAACTCAATTCTTGATCCGGCATTGGCTAGTCCGATGCGCGCCAGTTTTGCCGCAGTGGCTGCGGTGACGGTGGTGGCAGCGAACCGGCTACGGATTCACCTGCACCATGCCGATGCTTCGTTGCTGACCCGGTTGACGATGGGTATTTTGCCACAAAAGGAGGCCAAACAGCCCCAAACGGCACGGCGCACGGTGGGGTGTGGTGATTATCTGCTCAAGCGGTGGCGAGGTAACCGGCTGGTGTTGCAGCCTCGGGACACCGATCGCCCGATGATTGTTCTGGTGCGGGTGAAAGATCCGGTGACGCGGGCGTTGAAGTTGGCGCGTGGTGAGATTGATTTGATGCAGAACGACTTTCCGCTCTATCTGCTTGACTGGCTCAAAAAGCGAGGGAACTTGCGCACTGCCAGCCGCCCTTCCACCACTTTCTCCTACCTTGGTTTCAATCTGCATGACCCGATTGTTGGCCGACTCAAGGTGCGGCAAGCACTGGCGTTGGCACTGGATCGCAAACGACTGAAAAGGGCGCTGTTTAATGATGAGCCGGTATTGGCAGAGACGATCCTGCCAGCCTCGCATTGGGCTACTGCCAAGTTGCCGGTGCAGCAATTCAACCCGGAAAAAGCCGCCAAATTGCTTGATTCGGCGGGTCTTGTTGCCAATGCCGATGGCATCCGTTTCCACCTCGATTATCGCACCAGTACCGATCCGCAGCGGGTTCGGCTGGCAACGGCAATCGCTGCTGAGTGGCGCAAGATTGGGGTGGATGTGTCGGTGCGGTCGATGGAGTGGGGCGGTTTTTATGCGCGCATCAAGCGGGGAGATTTTCAGATGTTTTCACTGGCTTGGGTAGGGATTGTTGATCCGGATATCTACCGTTGGGTGCTGCACTCATCAATGTGGCCACCCAAGGGTGCCAATCGTGGGCGTTACAGTAATGCGCAAGTGGATCGCTGGTTGGATGCGGCGGCGGCTAGCGAGAACCGCGAGGTGCGTCGTAAGCTTTATGGTCAGGTGGAGCGCCAGATGCAGCGCGATTTGGTCTATATTCCGTTGTGGTACGAACCGGTGACGGCGGTGTGGAATCGGCGGTTATCGGGATTTACCCCCCGTGCCGATGGTAGTCTGCTACCGCTCACCCAGGTGCATTTGGTTGCTGGTAGAGGGAGACCGTAGCGGGCGCAGAATTGTGCATGTCGGATCGAGGTTGAGCTGCTCCTACATCGCTCAGACGGGGTTTAGGTGTTGTTGGCGGCTTGGGCGCGCGCCAGCTTTTGGCTGTGCGTCCGAGCTGCCAGCCTAGCGAGCGGTCAACGGTCACTACTTGGTTCATCCCTCGCCTGCGTACGGTGGTGGAGATCAGGTCGGTGCCGGGCTTGCCGACCAGAAGATCGAGCAATGGCGTATCTCCATCGCCTTGCACCGTGAGGCGATCCGCCTCGGATCCAAGGCGAAAACGGTTGAAATTGTTAGGGTTGGTGGTGATCAACTGCTGCGGACGCATGGCGGTAATATCGCGGAGTAGTCGATGAACCAGATCGGTGTTGGCTGCTACTTGACCGTAGGGGTCGACCAGTTGCCAGCTGCCACTGGCCGCTTTGCGGAGCCGCACCGTGCTATCGCCATAGCGTAGTGTAATCGCGGTAATTTCATCTGGATTGAGTGTTGGCCAATTGGATAACGCCTGCGTTGCCTGCATCGTCGCTCGATGCTCTGGGCGATGATCCTGGTGCCAAGCGAGGCCCGTGGCTACGATGATAATCACGATTACCGCCAATGCTGCACGCATCATCGCGCTACTGGTGGCACGGCTCGCCGTCGCCAGCGCCAGAGGGCGAGCAGTGTCACCAGTAGCGGTAGGCCGAACATCCATATTCCTTTCCACATCGCTCTTGCCTGGCTATCAATTTTGTCCAGAGGGCGTTCGCTAACCCCGCGTGAACGGAGGTCGATTAGATCGCTATTGCCACTTAACCAATCGAGCGCATTGAGCACGAACAGGGTGTTGTCGCCATCAAGGAAATCATCGTCTAGCAGCGCGGGCGCACCCAGCACCATGACGCGCTGGTTGTCCGTTTGCGTGATCGGTTTCGACTTGGCCGTATCTATTCCTATTCCCACAGGCGGGGCGCTAAAGGCGGATTTGGCGGCTCCGCTCAGCACCACGCCCAGCAGTTGTGCGGACTGTTGGATCCCGGCAAAACGGCTGGCAATATCCCGCATCGGATTGACATCAAAGGGCGGCCCATTTTGTGCGGCAGATTGGGCGCTGGAGCGCATCAGGGTTGTGCACTTGTTGTCATCGACACATCCGAGTGGTGATACGAACGGCATCGCCAGCAGCTTGAGCCCGCGCGTGACTACTTGTTGCTCATTGAGGTCTCGTACCGCTGGCATGAAGGGGTAATCAACTACCGAACGGAACATGAATCTTCCTTGGCGCCGATTGACCACCACCCGACTGGCATCGCGATCTAGCACCAGGCCGGGTTTGACCACCACACCAAGGTCGCTTGTAAGCCAGTCATTGGTGTAGGGATCGACCGGCTGTACCTCAAACCCAACCTGGAGTTGCGGCACCGCATTGCCCGCCAGCACCAGTATTCCCTTGCCTTGCATGCGAAATTGATCCAAACGATAGCGAAACTGTGGTGAGGGGGGCTTACGCATACCGGCAATTACCACGGCTGTGATACGCTTATCAATCGGTCTCTTCTCGGGGTGGATGGCGGTGAGTTGGTAATCATCGCCTGCCAATTCACGCAGGCGCCGTAGCTGATCAAGGCCGCTGGCACCAAACGCGCCCACCACGCCGATAGTGGCCCGGCCATTTCCAGTGATCCGCTTGATTTTACTGGTAAGATTATATTCAAATCCAGTTTCGCTCTGCACCACTGGGATGGTCACTTTCTTGTCCAGGTAGTCGACGACAATGGCCATATACCCTTGTTTAATGCGTGCTTGATCATCCTCAATCGATTGCACCTGTACCCGCGGAATATTCATCGCTGCCAATGACGCCGCTACATTGGGGTCAGAGGATGGGTCGAGAATCTGGTAGCTCACGGTGTTGGGCGCGGCATCGTGGTAGCTAGCCAGCATGTCACCGATAAAGCGGCGCAGTGAGCCGTAAGGCTGCGGCAACCCCCGGGTGATATAGGCGCGAATATGCACTGGGTCTTTGATCTGCTTGAGTACGCTGCGGGTCGAGTGTGACAGCGAATAGATCTGATTCTCAGTCCAGTCCCAGCGCAGATGTGCAGTCCAGGCCGCAGCATAGACCGCCACGGTGGCGATGAGCACCAAGCTGAGCATGAGCCAGGCACGGCGTCGGATCACTTTGCGCCCGTCGAACAGGTCGCGATCAGGCTTGGCGGCGTTCATCGCCATCTCCTGCGTTCGAGTTGGAAACAGGTTAGTGCTAGGAAAAAGATGCTAAAACTGACAAAATAGACCACCTGCTCCAATCCGATCACCCCCCGTAGCAGCGCATTGAAGGGGGGGAACGGGAGTAGTATGGTAAGCCAGTCTTGGGTGGCAGGCGGCAGGGTTGCTGCCATTTTATTCAATAAAAACATAGCAAATAGCAGTGAGAACCCGATGATGTAGGCGATGATGGCGTGGCGGGTGAGTGCGGAGGCATATAGGCAAACTGCGCTGTAGGCCGATGCCAGCAGCATTAGGGCAAGAAAGCCGGCGGCAATCGCGCCGCCATCAGGGTTTCCTAGCAAGGCGAGCGAAGCGGGGTACAACAGGGTGAGGGCAAATAGCATCAGCAGTTGCAGCAGTATTGCCAGGTATTTTCCCATCACCAGCTGCCAGGTGGAGATCGGCATAGTGGCCAATAGCTCGAAGGTTCCCTGGTTAAGCTCATCGGCGAGCTGGCGCATTGCCATTGCTGGGATGAAGAACATAAGCAATAGCGGCATCACTGAGAAGAAGCCGCGCATCTCTGCCTGACCAATCAAAAAAAGATTACTGCCGAAAAAGAAGCCGGTGGCGAGTAGAAATGCAACCGCTACCACCGCACCTTGTGCGGTATCGAGCGTAACCCGAAGCTCCTTGCCACAGAGGATCCATACCGCACGCATCTATTGCGCCTCCTCGGTCAGGCGATGGAAAACATCTTCCAGCGATATCCGCTGTGGTCGCAATTCGAGTAGCACGCCTCCGCTTTTGACTACCGCGCGAAATAGTGCTTCAGCCAGCGGCGCATCGGGGTCATCATGTCGGGCAGTGATGCGAATAGCCTCGCTCTCTTGCGCGAGTTGTTGCCATGTCACTTCGCCTAGCTCGATGATCTCAGCCAACGCCTCCATGGTCGCGCCCAGCACGCAGATCTCGACCTGCGCCCCAGCACTGGCCAGCGCTGCCAATTCACTGCTGTTGCCCATCGCTTTAAGCTCGGCACGGTCGATAATCATCATGCGATCACACACCGCCTCGACCTCGGAAAGGATGTGCGAAGAGAGCAGCACGGTTTTTTGTACCGCTAGGCTGCGAATGAGTTGGCGAATCTCCACGATCTGGTTGGGGTCAAGTCCGGTGGTCGGCTCATCAAGGATGAGCACGGCAGGGTCGTGCAACATGGCACCAGCCAGTCCGACGCGCTGGCGAAAGCCTTTGGAGAGCTCATCAATGCGGCGGTGCAGTACCTGTTCGATATGGCAGGCAGCCGCCATTTCACGCACCCGATCCTTGAGCGTGGCGGAGGATAAACCCTGCATGCGGCCGAGAAAGCGCAGGTGGTCGATCACCCTGAGGTCGCTCCACGACGGTGCGTTTTCCGGCAGATAGCCAATCTGACGGCGTACACCAATGGGATCGGAAAGATTCACTTTTCCAATCCAAGCCTGACCAGAGGAGGGGGGGAGGTAGCAGGTGAGCATCTTCATGGTGGTGGATTTGCCGGCACCATTCGGCCCTAACAGCCCCACCACCTCACCTTTGCCAATCGAGAAACTCAAATCTCGCACCGCAAATGTTCCGCTATGCTGCTCACCCCCATGTTGCTCACCAAACTGGCGGCAGAGGTTCTCAACGCGAATCATGGTCGGTGTCATGGCGGGGTATGCTATAAATCGCACACCGAGGTTCAAGAGCCTCTACCGACTATTTGTTGATCCATACCGGCATGGGCGCTAAATTGGTGGCCAATCTATCCATTTGCTTAGGAGCGTTGCCTTGCCCATTAGAAAAGAAGCCCTTGAATACCATCGCCTGCCCAAACCGGGGAAAATCAGCGTGCAGCCGACGGTGCCGTGCGTCACCCAACGCGACCTGGCATTGGCCTATACCCCCGGTGTAGCGGAGCCATGTCTGGCGATCGAGAAAAACCCTGAACTGGCCGATGAGTACACCGCTCGGGCCAATCTGGTAGCGGTGGTTACCAATGGCACTGCGGTGCTGGGTCTGGGGAATATTGGTCCTTTGGCCAGTAAGCCGGTAATGGAGGGTAAGGGGGTGCTGTTCAAGCGCTTTGCCGACATCGATGTGTTTGATCTGGAGCTTGATGAGAACGATCCGATGGCGTTGGTGGAGACCATCGCTCGGCTGGAGCCCACCTTTGGTGGCATCAACCTAGAAGATATCAAGGCGCCGGAGTGCTTCATTATTGAAGAGGAACTTAAGAAACGGATGAATATTCCGGTGCTGCATGATGATCAGCATGGTACTGCGGTAATTTTGGCGGCTGGTCTGATCAATGCGTTGATTCTACAGGATAAGAAGATCGAAGAGGTGAGCATTGTTTGCCTCGGTGCCGGGGCGGCTGGATATGCTTGTATGCGCTTGATTGAGCAGTTGGGCGCGGTGCGTGAGAACATCCTGTTTCTTGACCGCAAAGGGGTCATTCACCTTGATCGTGAAGAGCAGCTTCCACCCCATAAACAGTGGTATGCTACGGCCCGACCGGAGCGCACCTTGGCTGAGGCGATGGTGGGCGCGGATCTGTTTGTCGGCCTCTCTTCGGGTAATATGGTGACACCCGCGATGCTGCAAAGTATGGCCGAGCGGCCCATTGTGTTTGCGCTGGCAAACCCCGATCCAGAGATCGATTATGAACTGGCAATGCAGACGCGCAAAGATCTGATTATGGCCACCGGCCGTTCGGATCATCCCAATCAGGTGAATAATGTGCTCGGGTTTCCATTTTTGTTTCGTGGCGCGCTGGATGTACGGGCTACTACATTTAATGAGGAGATGAAGGTGGCGGCGGTGCATGCATTGGCACGCCTAGCGCGCGAGGAGGTGCCGCCAAAGGTGCTTAAAGCCTATGGCTTAACCAGTTTGCATTTTGGTTCGGAGTATATTCTTCCTAAACCATTCGATCCGCGTTTGATTGAGGTGGTGCCATCGGCGGTGGCGCGGGCGGCAACCGAGAGTGGGGTGGCGCGCAAGCCGTTGCTTGATGAGACGGAGTATCGCCATGAACTAGCCGCCCGCATCGACCGTTCGCGCCATTTTATGCGCTGGGTGATGGACAAGGCGCGGGTTAAGCCGATCCGGTTGGTGCTGGCTGAGGGCGAAGATGAGACCGTGATTCGCGCCGCATCGTTGATTGCTGAGTTAGGTATTGCCAAACCGGTGTTGATTGGCGGACGCGAACGGATTGCTGCGCTGGCAGCGGAGAGTCAAGTTGATTTGGCCGGGGTGGAGACCATCGATCCCGCTAGGCGTGATTCGCGCTTTGATAGTCTGGCCGATGCCTACTACTTTGATCGTAAACGCCATGGCGTGCTTAGGCACAGTGCCCAGCAAACCCTGAGTGGGGATGCCAATATCTTTGCCGCCATGATGGTGCGCCAGGGCTTTGCTGACGGGCTACTCACTGGCCGTACCGCCCACTATCCCGATGCGTTGCGGCCACTACTCAAGGTGTTGGGGCACGATGCCAATTCGGGCAAGTCGCACCATGTTTATGGGATGTATGTGTTGATTACCGATAGCGGTGCTTACTTCTTGGCCGATTGTACGGTTAATGTCGAGATGAGTGCGGCACAGCTGGCCGATTTGGCGCAGTTGTCGGCACAAACGGCGGTACGGTTGGGTTGCGAGGCGCGGGTAGCGATGCTCTCGTTCTCGAACTTTGGGAGTGCAGATCACCCTGAAGCCAAGCGGGTGGCGGAGGCGGTGAAGTGGTTGCACCAACAGGTGCCGGATTTGATGGTTGATGGTGAGATGCAGGCCGACACCGCAGTCAATGCGGCCATTTTGGAGCATTATCCCTTCAGCCATCTCAAGGCAGCGGCCAATGTGCTGATTTTCCCCACCATGCAGGCGGGAAATATCTGCTACAAGCTGTTGCGTGAGCTGGGCGGTGGAACTGCGATTGGCCCGATTTTGATCGGCCTGCCCAATCAGGCACATGTGCTGCAAACTGGAGCCACGGTAGATGATATCGTCAATATGGCGGCAATTGCCTCTGCCCGAGCGGGGGCGTAGGGGGATGCATTTCAAGCTGTTGATTGTTTTTGTCGATGAGCGGCGCAGCGATGAGATTATGGATGCGGCGCGGGAGGCGGGGGCTACTGGGGCATCGGTAGTCAACAATGTCCGTGGTGAGGGGCTGGCGCGCAAAAAGAGTTTTTTTGGTCTCAGTGTTGATGCCCAACGCGATGTGTTGATGTTTGTGGTGGAACAACACTTGAGCCGCAAGATTTTGGAGCGCATCGCGCAGGTGGCCGATTTTGATAACAATCCTGGCAGTGGCATGGCGGTACAGATTGATCTTGAGGACACTATCGGCCTGAAATCACAGATCGAAACCCTGATGGATGCGGTGGAGGAGATATGAATCCGACAACCGTACAGCGCGGCATTGTGGTGCGCGATGTAATGAAACTGAAATATGATCTAGTAGAGGGTGTGGCCACTGTGCGGCAGGCACTGGAGATGATGCAGTATGTCGAGACCAAGTGCTTGATCGTTAATAAACGACATCCCGATGATGAATATGGCATGGTGGTGATCGCCGACATTGCTAGCAAGGTGCTGGCTCAGGATCGCTCACCGGATCGGGTATCAATCTATGAGGTGATGACCAAGCCTGCGATTACTGTTCACCCTGAGATGGATATTCGCCATGCCAGTGCGCTGTTCAGCCGTTTCGGTCTGTCGCGTGCGCCGGTGGTGGATCGCGAAGGGGAGATTATCGGTATTATTAGCCACACCGATATGGTGATGAAAGGGTTGTTGAACCTTAGCTGAGGCATCGTAAATAAATAAATCGTTGGTTTACGCGCTGGATTTTTGTTTGGTTTCAAGGCGAAAAAGCGGCATATAGCACTGCTATATAAGGCTTTTTACAACGAAGAAAGCAAGCAAAAAAGACAAGTGAAAACCGATGA
>JAUZRF010000031.1 GCA_030950645.1 Mariprofundales bacterium | reverse complement strand
CCCTGTTCTCACTGATCGACGGTAATGTCGAGTATTTTAAGAAAGCAGGACGCACCAGTGTACGGGTAGTGACTGGGCAGTAATTTAAGCAACTGCTGGTAACTACTCAGGTCACTCTCGGTTTTCCCGATAGCGGCGTTGGAAAACCAGAATAAAGTTAATCGGTTACAGCCGTTTTTGGATAGGGTTCTAAGTCGTTACAAAGCAGATCCTCATGCTAAAACTGCCCGCTGACTTGCCATAACCGCCGACTCTCGCTAGAAATCGTCCCCTAAACAGATCCGGCTTTATCATGAGCAGTGGAGGGTTCAGGCCCTGCGAAACTGCGGCAACCAGTTCAGAGATTCTTCTGAACGCATGGTGCCAATGCCTGCTTCGGGCATGTCCCCGAAGAGCGATGATGCAGGGTTGTTCGAGCGCGTCGTGCCACTCACCGCACCTCCCCTTGATTCAACCTTCGTCACCCTTGGCGGAGGTTTTTTGCTGTTCGGATCAAGGCAACCAAGGAGAACCTGCTTGAGCACTTCTATCGTCCGCGCCCTCAAATGCCGTGAATGCGGCCATGAATATGAGATTCAGCCCGTCCATGTCTGCGAATTCTGCTTCGGCCCGCTCGAAGTGGCATACGATTACGATAAGCTCCAGGGGAAATTTACCCGCGAACTGATCGAATCGCGCCCACAAACCATGTGGCGTTATAAAGAGCTGCTACCCATCGATGGCGACCCCACCGTTGGCGCGCAGAATGGCTTCACCCCGCTGGTGCGGGCGCGCAATCTGGAGAAGGCGCTCGGTGTCTCTGAGCTCTATATCAAAAATGACTCCGTCTGCTACCCCACCCTATCGTTCAAAGATCGGGTGGTATCGGTAGCACTCTCCAAGGCGGTGGAGTTTGGTTTCACCACCGTTGCCTGCGCCTCGACCGGCAATCTAGCCGGATCGGTCGCTGCCAATGCGGCTGCGGCAGGGCTGAAATCCTATGTTTTCATCCCTCACGACCTCGAACAGGGCAAGGTGCTCGGCGCGGGCATTTTCGGCACCACCATTATCGGTATTGATGGTGCCTATGACGATGTCAACCGCCTCTGTTCCGAGGTAGCCGGCAAATACGGCTGGGCCTTCGTCAATGTCAATGTACGCCCATTCTATGCCGAAGGCTCCAAATCACTCGGTTACGAAGTGATGGAACAACTGGGATGGAAAGCCCCCAAGCAGGTGGTAGTACCGATGGCATCCGGCTCGCTATGCACAAAAATTCACAAATCAATCAAAGAGTTCATCCAACTTGGACTGGTGAAGGATAATGGCACTCGCATGTACGGCGCTCAAGCCACCGGCTGCTCGCCGATCTCGCGTTCGGTCAAGGAGCAGACTGACCTCATTCACCCAGTCAAAGCCAGTACCATCGCAAAATCGCTAGCTATCGGCAATCCTGCGGACGGCTTCTATGCCAATCGGGTCATCCGTGATACCGGCGGCTGGGCAGAAGATGTCTCGGACACTGAAATCATTGATGCCATGAAACTTTTGGCAGAAAGCGAAGGGATCTTCACTGAAACTGCTGGCGGTGTCACCCTAGGTGTCACCAAAAAACTGCTCAAGCAAGGCAAACTCAATCGTGACGAACCCATCGTGGTCTGCATCACCGGCAACGGCCTCAAAACCCAAGAAGCCATCATGAATGAGATCGACAAGCCACGCGTCATCCCTGCCAGCCTCAAGGCATTTGACGAATTGGCGCACGCCGCTGGCATAGAAATCTGACCCCACACACCCCATATATTCAACCAACCCCATTCAACCAAACCCAAGGAGCAAATCATGACCATCGCCGTTCGTATCCCTACCCCACTGCGTAAACTGACCAATGGAGCCGACGAGGTTGCCATTGATGGCGCCACGATTGGTGCCCTGATCGACAACCTTGAGGCAGCCCATCCCGGCATTAAAGAACGGCTGTGCGACGAGGCTGGTGAGATTCGCCGCTTCGTTAACCTCTACCTCAACGATGAGGATGTTCGCTTTCTTCAAGGACGGGACACCGCCCTAAAATCTGGCGATGAGGTCTCCATCGTACCTGCAATCGCAGGCGGAAAATGAGACTACGCCTCTATCTCACCTTCAATATCGGCAATATCACCAAGCCGCTGATCTGGCAGCTTGGTCGCGACTTCAGCGTGATCACCAACATCCGCACCGCCGAGGTCAAAGAGTCAACAGGGCTGGTCGGCATCGAACTCGATGGTGCTGAAGAACAGATTGATGCCGCCATCGTCTGGCTCAAGAGCGAAGGGGTACAAGTTGAACCTATCGAACAGGATGTCATTGAAGGGTAAACCCCCAATGCTCCTCCCCTAGGAGGCTATCCAAAAATAGAAAGAGCTACTGCGGAACCCCCATTTTGGCCATGATTTCTGTCTATTTTCGTTATCGTTAAATAGACCCTGTTATTCGCCTCAAATAGTCGAAAATCATGACTCAAAATGGGAATCCCTCGCTATGGTCTCTATGCTCGGACAGCCTCCTAGGCTCCCGCATCTACAAGAATGACGAAACAACGAGTAACAAAGGAAACAACGCCATGCCTATCTACAACAACAGCGCCGAAACCATCGGCAACACCCCCTTGGTACGATTGCAACGCATTGGTGCCGACATTGATTGCGACATCGTAGCCAAACTGGAGTTCTTTAACCCGCTAAGCTCAGTCAAGGATCGCATTGGCCGCGCCATGATCGAAGCGGCAGAAGAGAATGGCGACCTAAAACCCGGCGGGGTGATTGTTGAGCCCACCAGCGGCAACACCGGCATCTCGCTGGCCTTCATCTCCCGTGCTAAGGGCTACCGCTGCATCCTCACCATGCCAGAGTCGATGAGCCTAGAGCGGCGCAAACTGCTCAAGCTGCTTGGTGCTGAACTGGTGCTTACTCCCGCCGAGAAAGGGATGAATGGTGCCATTGCCAAAGCGACCGAGATTAGCGAACAGACCGATGGTGCCTTCATGCCGCAGCAGTTCTCCAATCCAGCCAATCCAGAGGCGCATCGCCGCACCACAGCGCAGGAGATCTGGAGCGATTGCGATGGCAAGGTGGACGCCATTGTCGCAGGTGTCGGCACCGGTGGCACCATCACCGGAGTGGCCGAGGTGATCAAACAGCGCAACCCAGAATTCAAGGCTTTTGCCGTTGAGCCTGCCGATTCCCCAATCCTCTCTGGTGGTGCGCCAGGCCCACACAAGATCCAAGGCATCGGTGCCGGCTTCATCCCCGACAACCTCAATGTCAAAATTATCGACGGCGTCGAGCAGGTAAGCAACGACGATGCCTTCGCCATGGCACGACGCCTGGCCAGTGAAGAGGGGATCCCCGGCGGAATCTCCTCGGGTGCCGCTGTCAGCGCCGCCCTCTGCGTGGCAGCCAGACCCGAGATGCAAGGCAAGCGCATCGTCGTGATTCTCCCCTCGATGGCCGAGCGGTACATCTCCACCGACCTGTTCAAGGGAATAGAAGTCTAAAAGGTAACTACTCAGCTCACTCCCGGTTTTCCTGATAGCGGCGTTGAAAAATGCTCATTTACAGTAGTAAACTCCGCTTTTTCGCCTTGCTATCAG
>JAUZRF010000030.1 GCA_030950645.1 Mariprofundales bacterium | reverse complement strand
CTACCCAAAAATGACTGTAACTGCTCAGATTGCTTCCGGTTTTCCTGATAGCAAGGCGAAAAAGCGGAGTTTACTACTGTAAATGAGCATTTTTCAACGCCGCTATCAGGAAAACCGGGAGCAATCTGAGTAGTTACTACTAGGCCTTGATGCTTAACCCTACTTGCGACATCTGCTCCTGCACCTGAATCGCTTTGACATTGTACGCCATGGTGACCTGATTGATCATCATGGTCACCATATCCGAAGCGGGAGCAACATTGGACTGCTCGCTAGCACCAAACAGCAGCGAACCCGCCACACCATTTCCCGGCGCATTCAGCAACGCACTGCCGGAGCCCTTGGTAGCCAGCAACATGCCGTTGCCTACCTTCGCTAGTGCGCCTGGGTTCGCAAACACGGCCAATTGCAGCTGGCCGTAATCCTTTCGTTGACCCGACAGATCGGTCGCGCTGACTACGCCCGTATTGTCCACCGAGACCGCATTGACCGATGTCGGCAACTGAATTCCCGGCACCACCGCATTGCCGGCACGATCGGTCAAGGTGCCATTCTTGCTCACCGCGAGCGAGGCGCCACGGCTATAGCTAGTCTCGCCATTGGATAGTTTTAGTGGCAGATAACCCTGCCCATTCACCGCAACGCTAAACCCATTGCCAGCCACAATCAGCGCGCCCTGCCCAGTATCGCTGCGCACCGAGACGCTGCTCGCACTGCCCTGCACCGTAATACCCCGTTTAAAACCATCGCTACGCATATTGGCCAAATTGTTGGCAGCTACCCGTTGTGATATGCCAGTGGTCTCAATCGCAGCAAGATTCGAAGATACTTTCATCACACACCTCCATTATCCACAATAATCAGATCGCAAGCATAACTACTCAGCTCACTCCCGGTTTTCCCGATAGCGGCGTTGAAAAATGCTCATTTACAGTAGTAAACTCCGCTTTTCCGCCTTGCTATCAGAAAAACCGGAAGCAATCTCAGCTCACTCCCGGTTTTCCCGATAGCGGCGTTGAAAAATACCCATTTACAGTAGTAAACTCCGCTTTTCCACCTTGCTATCAGAAAAACCGGAAGCAATCTGAGCAGTTACAGCCATTTTCTGGTGGGGTGCTGAGTCGTTACTCGCAACCATAGGATCTCTGCCGTTGTATAACCTGCTGCACCAATGCGTCAACTTCATGCTGATCGCTACGCAGATGCAGATCGGCTAGATTTTGGTAGATTCCATTGCGTTGCAACGCCAATTCACGCGCCTTCATCAACGGGTCAACATCCTTGAGCAAGGGGCGGTTGGCATCGCCACCAATGCGCGCGGCCAGCATCTCCGGTGGAGCATCAAGCCACACCACCAACCCCGCCTGTTTGAGGCGCGCACCGTTGGGGGCATGCAGCACCGCACCGCCGCCAGCAGCCAACACCTTGGCATCGCCATCGCTGCACAGCCGTTGCAACTGCTCGCCCTCAATCGCACGAAACAGACACTCACCCCGTTGGGAAAAAATCTGCGGAATCGGCATCCCTGCAGCAGCGACAATCTCCATATCGAGATCGATAAATGGCCACTGCAACGCAGCAGCTAGCGCCTTGCCTACGGTGGATTTCCCAGCACCCATCGGACCAATCAGGCTAATCTGCGGGGGCAAGCCAAGCCTCAACTTTATGCTGCAATGCGGCGCCATCCCCCGCCAATAATAGGCGCTTGGCGCGCGAAGTCTGGCCAGAAACCATCGTCACCTCGCGCTTACCCAGCCCTAGCGACTTGGCAACGAAACAGACGACCGCTGCATTGGCCTTGCCGCTCTCAGCCACCTCGCGTACCGCCACCTTGACCGCCGCCCCATGAAGCCCACGCAACCCCACTTTGCGCGCACCGGGTTGGGCATGAATGCGTAGGTAGAGGCCATCCTTACCAATCGTACAGACGCCATCAGGAAGCATGGCGGGTTGTTCATCCATGGCTGCGCGGGGCGGCCGCGAACCGCTAACTGCCGTAGATCAGAGATTGGGCGATGCGTTTCAGGGTTTGCACCACAAATCCATTGATAAAATAGAGCACCAACAGCACCACCATTGGCGAAAAATCGATCCCGTTGAAATAGGGCAGACGCTTACGGATCGGGTCAATCATCGGCTCAGAGAGCTGATTAATAATACGAACAATCGGGTTATAGGGATCGGGAGATACCCAGGAGATCACGGCACGGGCGATCACGACAAAGGTGGCTGCCGTACAGAGCATCCCCAACACCCCCGCAACAGCCTGCAACAGATATCCTAGAATATACAAACAGTTACTCCTTAGATAACGCTTTTGAGCGTTTCTGCGCCGCCGCGACTGCACGCCGCATCACATCGGGTAAACCACCATCGTACATCGCATCAAGTGCCGCCTGAGTGGTGCCGTTGGGGCTGGTCACCTGCTGACGCAGGGTGGGTGCATCCACGCCCAACTCCGCCAACATTCTACCAGCACCATAGGCGGTGTAGTTGGCCAATCTTGCCGCCACATCTGCGGGCAATCCCATCGCCACGCCGCTCGCTGCCATCACCTCCGCCATCAGGAAGAAATAGGCCGGACCACTGCCGGAGATCGCCGTCACCGCATGCATCTGCACCTCATTCTGCACCCACAACAATTCACCAGCCGTGCGCATCAAATACTCTGCCCGTGCCCGATGCAGCTCCTCAGCATCACTACTGAAGAGCACGGAAATGCCACAGCCAATTTGCGCCGGCGAGTTGGGCATTACCCGCACCACCGTCACATCTTCACGCCCCAACTTGGCGCGAATGCGCGACACCTCAACACCGGCTACGATGGAAAGCAGGGTGGACTGTGCATGCAGCCGGGAGGCCACCGACTCCACCACCCCGTTACACAGCTGAGGCTTCACCGCCAAGACTACCAAGGCAGTAGCGGAGATCGCCTTGACCTGCCGACTCTTCACCTGCACCCCAAAATCATCAATCAACGCCTGCCCGCGCGCAGCATCCGGCTCAATCACCAACACCCGCGCCATCACATGCCCCTCCCGTTGCAGCCCAGTCAACATGGCACGCGCCATGTTGCCGCCACCGAGGAATGCAATCGCCATTTGCGAATCAATTCGTATCATTTAGTCTCCCTATTCGTAACAACTCAGCACCCTACCCGAAAAGGGCTGTAACTACTCAGATTGCTTCTGGTTTTGCTGATAGCAAGGCGAAAAATCGGAGTTTACTACTGTAAATGCGCATTTTTCAACGCCGCTATCGGAAAAACCGGAAGTGAGCTGAGTAGTTACCATTCAACAATGGTAACTACTCAGCACCCATTGAAAACATCCCGTAACTGCTCAGATCGCTTCCGGTTTTTCTGATGGCAAGGCGAAAAAGCGGAGTTTACTACTGTAAATGAGCATTTTTCAACGCCGCTATCAGGAAAACGGGGAGTG
>JAUZRF010000003.1 GCA_030950645.1 Mariprofundales bacterium | reverse complement strand
ATAATCCTTGAATACCGCCTGACCCTTGGCCGCAAGAACCTTGGTAATAGCCGCAGTCAGTGTCGTTTTCCCGTGATCAACATGGCCAATGGTGCCAATATTCACATGCGGCTTATTCCGCTCAAACTTTTCCTTAGACATCGCTTTAGCTCCTTAACCCTTGACCCGGGCAATAACTTCTTTGGCCACATTTCCAGGCACTTCTTCATAATGTTCAAACTGCATGGTGTAACTAGCACGACCCTGTGACAGTGAACGCAGCGTAGTGGCGTAACCAAACATCTCAGCTAAAGGCACCTCAGCGTCAACGCACTTCACATTGCCACGATCGCCCATCCCCATAATCTTGCCACGACGACGATTGAGGTCGCCCACCACATCGCCCATGTAATCTTCAGGGGTAATGACTTCAACCTTCATCACCGGCTCAAGTAGCACGGGTTTTGCCTGAAGTGCGCCCGCCTTAAATCCCATTGATCCTGCGATCTTAAATGCCATCTCCGAGGAGTCGACATCATGATACGAGCCATCGTACAGCGTGACGCGAATATCCACCATGGGAAACCCAGCAAGCACGCCGTTCTGCATGGCATCTTCCGCACCTTTACCAACCGCAGGAATGTATTCACGAGGCACAGAGCCGCCAACAATCTTGTCAAGAAATTCAAAACCACCGCCCGGTTCCATCGGCTCCATTTTAAGCCAAACATGGCCATACTGCCCACGACCACCCGACTGACGAACGAACTTACCTTCAACATCGGTCGACTTACGAATAGTTTCACGATATGCCACCTGAGGTTTGCCCACATTGGCCTCTACCGAGAACTCGCGCCGCATACGATCCACCAGGATCTCCAGATGCAGCTCCCCCATACCTGAAATGATAGTCTGACCCGACTCCTCATCGGTATGAACACGAAACGATGGATCCTCAGCAGCCAGTTTTCCCAGCGCTACCCCCATCTTCTCCTGATCAGCCTTCGTCTTAGGCTCAATCGCAACAGAGATGACGGGTTCAGGAAACTCCATGCGTTCCAACACAATTTGCGCATCATCTGCACACAAGGTATCGCCAGTGGTTGTCGCCTTGAGACCGACTGCAGCAGCAATATCACCTGCACGCACCTCTTTGATCTCTTCGCGATCATTCGAGTGCATCTGCAATAGGCGACCAATGCGCTCTTTGCGTCCCTTGACCGAATTAATCACATACGATCCGGATGTCAACACGCCAGAATAGACGCGGAAAAAGGTCAGTGTGCCAACAAAGGGATCCGTCATCACCTTGAATGCCAATGCGGAAAACGGCTCATCATCCGACGCCTTGCGCTCAGCGGGCTCATCCGTCTTCACATCAATGCCAGTAATGGCAGGAACATCCAAGGGGGATGGAAGATAGTCAACTACAGCATCCAACAGGGTCTGCACACCTTTGTTTTTAAAGGCGGTACCACACAACACCGGGATTACTTCAATATTCAGCACTGCTTTACGGATACATCGCTTCAGAGCCTCAATCGACACCGCCTCACCCTCAAGGTAAGACTCCATCAACGCCTCATCAAACATCAATACCGAATCAAGCAGCAACTCACGATATTCATCCGCTTGCTCTTGCAGTTCGGCAGGGATCTCCTCTACCGAGTACTCCGATCCCATGTTTTCATCTTTCCACACGATCGCTTTCATCTGTACCAGATCCACTACGCCCTTGAACGCATCTTCCGATCCAATCGGCAGATTCAGCGGAACGGCATTGTGACCCAAACGCTCTTTAACCTCGCCAACAACGCGGAAGTAATCGGCGCCGACGCGATCCATCTTATTCACAAAGGCGATGCGGGGAACATGGTAACGATCAGCCTGGCGCCACACCGTCTCCGACTGCGGCTCCACGCCACCAACGGCACAAAACACTCCAACCGTGCCATCAAGCACGCGAAGGCTTCGTTCAACCTCAATCGTGAAATCTACATGGCCGGGGGTATCAATAATGTTAATCTGATGATCCGCCCAACGGCAGGTGGTCGCAGCCGAGGTGATCGTGATGCCACGCTCCTGCTCCTGCTCCATCCAATCCATCGTCGCGGCACCATCATGAACCTCGCCAATCTTATGGGATTCGCCAGTATAGTAGAGCACGCGCTCAGTAGTTGTCGTCTTGCCTGCGTCAATATGCGCCATAATGCCGATATTGCGCACACGCTCCAATGGGGTCTTGCGAGCCACTCTGCCTACTCCTTCACTTTAATTTTTAAAGAACGAAAAATCGACGAATGCCGATTACCAGCGGAAATGGGAGAACGCCTTATTGGCCTCCGCCATACGATGGGTATCATCACGCTTCTTAAATGCGCCGCCACGATCCTGCACTGAATCCGCAATCTCATAGCCCAAGCGTTCAGCCATGGTATGCTCATTGCGTTTCCGAGCAAACTCGACCAACCACCGCACAGCCAGCGATTCCTGACGACGCTCGCCGACCTCGATCGGCACCTGATAGGTAGCGCCACCAACACGGCGAGACTTCACCTCAACCAGCGGCCGCACAGCCTCTAGGGCATTATGCAACGCAACCAACGGACTCGTCCCCGTTTTCTGCGCGGCCAATTCCATTGCATCATAGACGATACTTTCAGCAACAGACTTCTTGCCATCAAGCATTACTTTATTCACTACCGTGGAGACCTTGACATCACCGAATTTTGCATCGGGAGTCACAGGTTTACGGCTTGGAGGTCCTTTACGTGGCATCTTACTTACTTATCCTCTTAATCTTACTTCGGACGCTTAGCGCCGTACTTCGAACGCGCCTGCTTACGACCCTCTACGCCAGATGCATCAAGCACACCACGCAGAATATGATACCGTACACCAGGCAAATCCTTCACGCGTCCACCGCGAATCAAGACCACCGAGTGCTCCTGTAGACGATGCCCTTCACCTGGAATGTAGGCGGTCACCTCAAAACCATTGGTCAGCCGCACACGCGCCACTTTACGCAAAGCGGAGTTCGGCTTTTTCGGAGTGGTAGTATAAACACGCGTACAAACACCACGACGCTGCGGGCATGCCTGCAGTGCGGGCACCTTATTGATCTTGCGTTTATCCTTGCGCGGCTTACGAATAAGCTGGTTAATGGTTGGCATAAATACCTCGTAAAAAATGATCCCTCAACCGAACAGGTCGGTCGCGAAGGGCGGCGAAATCTAGCGACGAGGCAGAACCCCGTCAACAGCAAGCGTGACTGCAAAATGAAATCGAACAGACTAAAAAGAAAAAAGAGCAAATCCAACCAAGGAAGCCACACCCATGAATCAAAATATCCACTTCAATATATTAGAATATTTGTAACTACTCAGCACCCTACCAGAAAACGGCTGTAACTGCTCAGATTGCTTTCGGTTTTTCTGATAGCAAGGCGAAAAAGCGGAGTTTACTACTGTCAATGAGCATTTTTCAACGCCGCTATCGGGAAAACCGGAAGTAAGCTGAGTAGTTACGAATATTTACCAAATACTGGCAGCAATACCACCCCACTCTAAGCGTATGAATTTTGCAATAGGCTCCGATGAAGTTTAATGCGTAGTTCGCGCCTCTATTGCCACAGGTTCCGCCTGCAAATCTGCCAGCAGCGCTGCTACGGAGGGTAGCGGCAAATCAAACGATGCCGGCATCCGCACTAAAGCACGGCGCAACACCGCATCCATCTCGGTAATTAAATGGATCTCCAGCCCATCACGGATCGACTCTGGCACCTCTTTTAGCTCATTGGCATTCAACTCTGGCACCAGTGCCACGCGCAATCCACCACGAAGCGCCGCCAACAGCTTCTCTTTGAGGCCTCCGATCGGCAGCGCCTTACCGCGCAGATTGATCTCTCCAGTCATGCAAAGATCCCGTCGAATCGGAATCCCGGTCAATGCAGATACCATTGAAGTCGCCATCGCCAACCCAGCGGAGGGGCCATCTTTGGGGATGGCGCCTTCGGGCACATGCACATGAATATCCACCTTTTGGTGAAAATCCGGCCGCAGGCCCAATTGCGATGCCCGCGAACGCACATAGGTCAATGCCGCCTGCACCGACTCTTGCATCACATCGCCAATCTGACCCGTCACGGTCAACTTCCCCTTCCCCTGGGTAAGCGCGGTTTCGATTTGCAGCAGCTCACCGCCAACCTCCGTCCAAGCAAGCCCGGTCACCACACCGATTTGATCGGTTGCTTCGGCCAATCCATGACGATATTTGCGCACCCCAAGGTACTCCTCCAGTAGCGCTGGAGTAATTGTGATCGGCTCAGCAAAGCCAGACTGCACCAGTTTGCGCGCAGAACGGCGAAACAACTTCGCAATCACGCGGTTGAGTTCACGCACCCCAGCCTCGCTAGTATAGTAGCGAATCACATCAATCAACGCCTCACTACTGATGGTGCATGTCCCCTTTTTGAGGCCGTGTCCTTTGCGCTGACGCTCCAGTAGGTGGCGCTGAGCAATCTCCAGCTTCTCCTGCTCGGTATAACCAGAGATACGGATAATCTCCATACGGTCACGCAACGCGGTGGGAATATTCAAGCTATTGGCCGTGGTAATGAAAAGCACCTCGGAGAGGTCAAAATCCACCTCAAGAAAGTGATCCCCAAAGGTGTGGTTTTGCTCAGGATCAAGCACCTCCAACAACGCCGAAGCTGGGTCCCCGCGGAAATCCGCGCCCAACTTGTCCACCTCATCAAGCAGAATCACGGGATTGCGGGTACCCACCTTCTTCATCGCCTGGATCACCTTGCCCGGCAGCGAGCCAATATAGGTACGACGATGGCCACGAATCTCCGCCTCATCACGCACTCCTCCCAAGCTAACGCGCGCAAACTCACGCTTGGTAGCGCGGGCAATAGAACGACCCAGTGAGGTTTTCCCCACCCCAGGTGGGCCAACAAAACAGAGAATCGAGCCCTTGGGACGCTTAATAAGTTGCAGCACCGCCAGCTGTTCCAAAATACGCTCTTTCACCTTATCCAAGCCAAAATGGTCATGATCCAACACCGCTTCGGCCGCCTTTAGGTCACGGTTCACCCGACTACGCTTTTTCCATGGCAGCGCCAGCATCCACTCTAGGTAGGTGCGCACCACAGTCGCCTCAGCACTCATTGCGGGCATCATCTCCAGCCGGGAGAGCTCGCCAGTCGACTTCTCCTGCGCCTCTTGGGACATCCCGCTATCGGCAATCTGTTTCTTGAGGCGTTCAACCTCGCCAATTTCACCTTCGCCATCGCCATGATCAAGCTCTTTTTTAATCGCCTGCATCTGCTCAGAGAGATAATATTCGCGCTGACGCCGCTCCATCTGCTGCTTCACCCGAGAACGAATCCGTTGATCAACATCCAAGATGTCCATCTGTTCATCAAGCAGGCCATAGATATACTCCAGCCGTGGGATCACCCCCGCCACCTCAAGCAGATGCTGACGCGCCTCAAGCCGAGGATTCAAATGGGTCACAATCGTATCCGCCAGACGATCCATCTGCTCCAAAGCCCCCAATGAGATCATCACCTCAGCCGGGATACGCGGATCCCGCTTGGCATACTCCTCAAAACGGCGCAACACGGAATTCGCCACCTCTGCCACCGTTGAATCTTCCTCAACAGGTAACGGCATCGTATGCCAATTAGCCAGCATCATGCCATTGGCCTCGCGCAACCCATGCACCGCCACGCGCGCGCGCCCCTCCACCAGCACCTTAATGGTGCCATCCGGCAGACGCAGCAACTGCAGCACCTCACCCAGAGTGCCAACCTCAAACAGATCCTCAACAGCAGGATCTTCCTGCTCACTCTGGCGCTGAGCAAGCAACAGGATGCGTTTGCCACCCGTCATCGCCAGCTCCAGTGCCCGTGCGGACTTTTCGCGACCAATAAACAGTGGTAACACCATGTGCGGATAGACCACCACATCACGCAAAGGCAATACTGGCAACTCTTCCATCGCGCTAAGTTTCGCCATCAGGCTGCCTCCTCGGTCTGTTTGAGTAGATAGATTGGCTCGGCAGTTTGCTCCACCACTTCAGGACCCACCACGCATTTCTCCACATTATTCATGCTCGGAACCTCATACATAATATCCAGCATCACCGATTCGAGAATCGCCCGCAAGCCCCGTGCGCCGGTTTTGCGCTTCACGGCTTTGTCCGCCACACGCGCCAACGCCTCATCCGTAAAAGAGAGATCCACGCCATCGTAGGCGAGCAATGCATGGTACTGCTTGGTCAAGGCATTCTTCGGCTCGGTCAAGATGCGCAGCAGTGCATCGCGATCCAACTGATGCAGTGCCGCCACCGCCGGCATGCGACCAACCAGTTCGGGAATCAAACCAAACTTCACCAGATCATCAGGCTCTACCTGCGCCAACAGTGCGCCAATATCCACCTCATCGTCACAGCTCACCGATGCCGAAAAACCAATCGAACGCTGCTTACCTCGCGCCTCAACCAGCTTCTCCAGCCCCGAAAAAGCACCGCCTAAAATGAACAAGATGTTGGTGGTATCAACCTTGAGCAACTCCTGCTGCGGATGCTTGCGTCCACCCTGAGGGGGGATCGAAGCGATCGTTCCCTCAATCAGCTTGAGCAACGCCTGCTGCACCCCTTCCCCAGAGACATCGCGCGTAATGGAGGTGGATTCTGACTTGCGCGCCAGTTTGTCCACCTCATCAATATAGACAATGCCGCGTTGGGCGCGTTCAACATCCTGATCCGCAGCCTGCACCAGTTTGACGATGATATTTTCGACATCATCCCCAACATAACCCGCCTCGGTCAAGGTAGTGGCGTCTGCCATCACGAACGGAACATCAAACACCTTGGCCAAAGTTTGCGCCAACAGCGTCTTGCCGCAGCCTGTCGGCCCCAGCAGCAACACATTACTCTTGGTTAACTCCACCCCATTGTCATCAACATGTGCGATGCGTTTGTAGTGGTTATAAACCGCCACCGCCAGCATCCGCTTCGCACCCTCCTGACCAATCACATACTCATCAAGATGGTGTTTAATGGTGGCAGGACGCGGCAAAGCATCGCGCTGATCCTCAAGCGCGGAAGCGCCAGACCCCTTGCCTAGCTCATCCATCTCTTCCTCAATTAATTCATTGCATAAGCCAACACACTCGTTGCAAATAAATACCGTCGGGCCGGCGATCAGCTTGATCACCTCATGCTGATTTTTGCCACAAAACGAGCAGTACAGCGTCGGTTCCTTGCTCTTCGTCATGATCTCGTCTCCTAAAAAAGCTTACGCCTTGCTCTCTGCAGGCCGTTTACTCAATACCTTATCAATCAGACCGTACTTCACCGCCTCTTCGGCATCAAGAAAGTAATCCCGTTCAACATCGGAGGCGACCTTCTTGATGGTCTTCCCCGTATGGCTGGCAAGCAGGGCATTGAGACGATCCTTGAGCTTCAGGATCTCCTTGGCATGAATCGCGATATCCGTTGCCTGTCCTTGGAACCCACCCAGTGGCTGGTGAATCATCACCCGTGCATTGGGTAGCGCAAAACGCTTGCCATTGGTGCCTGCCGCCAACAGTACCGCCCCCATGCTAGCGGCCTGACCCACACAAAGGGTCGAGACATCGCAGCGGATATACTGCATAGTATCGTAGATCGCCATCCCCGCAGAAACCAGACCGCCAGGGCTATTCACATAGATAAAAATATCCTTGTCCGGCCCCTCGGATTCAAGAAATAGCAGCTGCGCAATCACAAGGTTCGCCATGTGATCATCCACCGGCCCACTTAAAAACACAATCCGCTCCTTGAGCAGTCGCGAATAGATATCATAGGAGCGCTCACCCCGCGAGGTACGCTCTACCACCATAGGAACTAAATTCATCGCTTACGCCTCCGCTACCGAAACTTCATTCACCGCATCAACCTCAACTGCCGCATCATCCTCGGCTACCGCAACCTTGGCTGTATCTCGTGCCTTCACCTCACGCGCCTCCTGTGCATCCTGCCACGCAGACAGCCCCTCTAACTGCGTTGTCACCTCCATCTGCGATAGCGCATATTCCACTGCCTTCCGATCAATGAGCGCACTACGAACCTGCTCTTGTTGCGCCCGATCCGCACGCACTTTCGCCAACACCTCCGCCCGCTCAGCTTTGGGGTAGTCCTGCGTTATCTTGGTGATCTCCCGATGAAGCTCGGCATCATCCACCTCCACGGCTCCCGCTTCAATAAGCGCGCGCACCACCACCGACTCACGCAGTGCCTCTTCGGAACGCACCCGCACCCGACCCTTCATCTCATCATTAAAAAAACTGGCATCAATCGGTGCGCCTTGTCGTTGCATATCCTGGCGCAGGCTCTGAACCCGTGCCCGAATCTCCTCCTGCACCAGCGCTTCAGGCAGAGATACATCTTGTCCAGCCAGTACCGTCACCACCACCGCTCGCCGCCACTCCTCAAGCATCAATCGCTCCGCCTCAGACTCTAGCCGTAAGCGCACACTGGCACGCATCATCTCAGCATCATCAAAGCCCACCTGCTGCGCCAACGCCTCCTCATCCGCAAAGGGCTGTGGTGCCGCTACTTGATGCACCGTGATCGCAAACACCGCAGCTTGACCTGCCAAGTGCTCTGCTTGATAATCCTCAGGGAAAGTCACATTCACCGTCACCGCATCCCCAGCCTTGGCTCCCACCAACTGCGCTTCAAAACCGGGAATAAACCGCCCCTCGCCCAACACCAACTTCGCATCTTCACCAGTACCGCCATCAAACGCGACACCATCGATGGCGCCGCTGAAATCAATCGTGATCTCATCATCCTCTTGTGCCGCACGCGCATCATCGGCTACAAATCGGTTATTGTTCTTCATCATGCGATCCACCACACCCTGGATATCCACATCCTCCACCTGTAGCTCAAGTTTTTCGACCTTCAGCGTCGCAAAATCTGAAGTAATGACCGGCCAAGTCGTCACCTTCAGTGCAAACTCAAAATCGGCTTTCGGTGCCGTAGGAGAGAGGCTCATCTCCGGCTGTACGGCTGGCTCCAGCCCCGAATTCTCAATCACCTTAGCATAATGGGTGCGAATCAACTCCTCGGCTACCTGTTGATGCAACTCACCACCAAACTGTTTCTCCAACACCGCAACGGGCGTTTTCCCAGCACGAAAACCCGGCAGCCGCGCCTTATGCCGCATCTCGCCCAGCTTTTCGCGATAAATACGCTGATACTCTGCCTGAGGAAGGCGTGCACGCACCTCATGCTCGTGGTCTCCGACCTTGTTTACCTCGGTGTGAATCATATCCATGGCTCCTTAACATCTGTATTGGGTGTCGTCATAATATGGTGCGAGAAGGGGGAGTCGAACCCCCACACCTTTCAGTACTGGAACCTAAATCCAGCGCGTCTACCAATTCCGCCATCCTCGCATAAACATCCGAAAAATAGCCACTTCGACCACAATTCCGGCTTAGCTCTTCAAAAGCTGAACGGGCAATGCTGGCAAATTCCCTCTAGAACTCAACGCAGCGGTAAAAACAATCCTTGAATCACCCCGCATTACCACCCAACAACCCGCTTGATATTACCATGATTCCACCCATACTGCCTCCCCCGACCTATGAATATTATCGAAGAGTTTATCGCCAAAGAGTCCGCCGGAGGCATCGTGCTGATGGCGGCTGCCGTGCTGGCGTTGATTCTAAGCAACTCACCCCTAGCGCCGTGGTACCAGGCGTTGCTCCATCTTCCGCTCGCGATTCACATCGGGGAGCACCAATTATCCCACTCGCTCTACCATTGGGTCAACGATGGCCTGATGGCGATCTTCTTCTTCTTGATTGGGCTGGAGGTGAAGCGCGAGGTCATTGAAGGGCAACTCTCATCGCTCACTCGCATCGCACTGCCCGGCATTGCTGCGCTGGGAGGCATGATCGTACCTGCGGCAATCTATCTTGCCTTCAATGCTCAGCACCCGCAAGCGATCAACGGCTGGGCAATCCCTACCGCCACCGATATCGCCTTCGCATTGGGGATTCTCTCACTACTGGGTAAGCGGGTGCCGATATCACTCAAAATATTCCTGATGGCACTCGCTATATTCGACGATCTTGGTGCGATCATCATCATCGCTATCTTCTATACCGATCAGCTATCCACCATGGCACTCACCATTGCTGGCATCTCACTCGCTGGATTGGTCATCCTCAATATCCTCGGTATTACCCGCAAAGCGCTCTATGTGGTGATCGGTATCATTTTGTGGTTAAGCGTACTCAAATCCGGCATTCATGCCACCCTCGCGGGGGTCTTGCTAGGTTTCACCATTCCGCTGCGCGGTACCGACAGCCACCATCGACCCATCTCGCTACTCAAAGAGATTGAACACCAGCTCCACCCCTGGATCGCATTTCTCATTCTCCCACTATTCGCCTTCGTCAACGCCGGCATCAACTTCGGCAGCATCGTTCCCGAGCAGATGGCAGAAAGCGTGCCGCTCGGCATTATGCTAGGTCTATTTGTCGGCAAGCAGCTCGGGGTATTCGGCTTTAGTTGGCTGGCGATCCGATCGGGTCTGGCGCAACTGCCAGAGACAAGCAACTGGCAGCAGCTCTACGGGGTAAGCGTGCTAACCGGAATCGGCTTCACCATGAGTCTATTCATCACCTCACTGGCCTTCGAGAATGATGCATTGTTCAACCACACCGATAAGCTAGCTATCTTAGTCGGCTCGCTACTTTCCGGTATCGTCGGCTATACCCTACTGCGAAGGAGTTCACCATGAGCGACTGTCTATTTTGTAAGCTTATCAACGGCGACATCCCATCCGATACGGTCTACGAGGATGATGCGGTCTACGCCTTCAAGGATATCCACCCCAAAGCACCCGTTCATGTGCTGGTGATTCCCAAGCTTCATGTAGCCACACTAACGGATTGCGATGACCCAGCGCTGCTGGGAGTACTAATGAATCGGGTGCGTACCATTGCGGACGATCTACTCCATCTGACTGCGGGCTACCGTGTGATCATCAATGTACGCGAGGGTGGGGGCCAAGAGGTGTTTCACCTCCACGCGCATATCCTAGGCGGAAAGAGATTACCGTTTTAGTAACCGCATAATGCCATCGATCTGACCAACACGATCACCACCCTGTTCGCAGCGTGGCTGTTGCTGGGGGCGGGCTCACTGCTTGCGCATCAACAGCAACTCGGGCTATCGCGACGCATGGTGCTGGCCTCTTTGCGGGGATTGCTGCAACTACTGGCTCTAGCCTTCGTGCTGCACTGGATTTTCGACATCCAACATCGCTTGGTGCAGGCAGCACTCATCGCCGCTTTCTGCCTCATTGCTGCCATCACCAGCTCCGAACACCACCCGCAGCGCAAACGCGCCTGGATAGCCGCCTCGGTTGGCCTGCTGGCTGGCTGCGCAGTCACCCTGCCCTGGCTCGCCCTTACCGGCGCCATCAGCAACGATACCCGTAGCCTGATCCCACTGGGCAGCATGATCGCCGCCAATGGCATGAATGCGATCTCAATCATGTTCGAGCGAATGCAGGATGGTGATGCCAAGGCAGCCATTCGCACCGCCCTGATTCCGCCCATCGATACCCTGCGCGTGGTCGGTCTGGTGCACATGCCAGGAATTTTTGTCGGCATG
>JAUZRF010000029.1 GCA_030950645.1 Mariprofundales bacterium | reverse complement strand
TTGATTTCTTTCGGTTTTTCTGATAGCAAGGCGGAAAGGCGGAGTTTACTACTGTAAATGCGCATTTTTCATCGCCGCTATCGGGAAAACCGGAAGTGAGCTGAGTAGTTACTGTAACTGTTTAGATTGCTTTCGGTTTTTCTGATAGCAAGGCGGAAAAGCGGAGTTTACTACTGTCAATGAGCATTTTTCAACGCCGCTATCAGGAAAATCAGGAGTGAGCTGAGGAATTACATCTAGTGGCGTGTAACTACTCAGCACCCTACTAAAAAATGGCTGTAACTGCTCAGATTGCTTCTGGTTTTCCTGATAGCAAGGCGGAAAAGCGGAGTTTACTACTGTAAATGAGCATTTTTCAACGCCGCTATCAGGAAAATCAGGAGTGAGCTGAGGAGTTACATCTGGTGGCGTGATTGTTTTGGGTAGTGTAAAAAATGATGCGGGAGGTATGAAAATGGATGCAAAGGTGATGGATGTTCTGACGCGCGTAGCTAGCGGTAAATGGTTGGGTGGAGAATCGTTGGCGGGGTTGGATTTTTCGGGTCAAAATCTGCAAAATGCGCAGTTGAAAGGGGCGGATATGTCGCGCTGTAATCTGCAAGGGGCGGATCTGCGTGGGGCCAATCTTTATGAAGCGGATCTGCGTTACGCCAACCTTAACGATGCGGATCTTACCGGAGCAAAGCTACGGCGCGCTAACCTGACGGGATCGACCCGACTCGGGTGTAAGATCCGCAAATGGGCGCTGAAATATGCCTATATTGCAGGTGATACCGCCTATATGGATCGTTGATGGGTACGGTGCAGGCGCTTCCTGGGACCTTTCCATTGCATGAAGATCGCGATCTGCTTAGCGAACGCGAATTTGTGATTTTCAAGCTGCTATGTCGGCCAGTGGCATCGTTGGCGGAGGCCGATTCGGTGGAGCTGTCGAGTGCTACCGGGGATCAAGTTTCCCCTGAACGCTGTGATCAACTGATTCGTGCGCTGCGCATTGATGCGCTTCCCGGACTGGGCAGCTGGATTGCCCGGTTGATGGCCGAAGCGGGGCTTGGTGATGCGCAGGTGCGCACATTGGCGGCATCTGAGGTGGTGGCGCAGGTCAATGGGAAAGTGGGATACCCGATCTGCAACGATGCGACTACGCATGCCTTGGCGCGACTACAGCGTGAGTGGCGCGGAGTCGTCACATTACAAGATTGAATAGATCGAGGTGCAATAGATGACAGCAACCCAAGACC
This sequence comes from Mariprofundales bacterium, assembly GCA_030950645.1. Classification (GTDB taxonomy): domain Bacteria; phylum Pseudomonadota; class Zetaproteobacteria; order Mariprofundales; family J009; genus JAUZRF01. The sequence continues at coordinate 7,870 of JAUZRF010000029.1, read as the reverse complement.
GGATTTTGGTCACTGGCGGTGCCGGATTTATCGGGGCCAATATCGCCGCAGCATTGATTCGCAGACCGCATACCGAGGTGGTGGTGGTTGATGACTTCTCTTCCGGCGATTGGCGTAACCTGCGGCCGCTGGATTGTGAGTTGCGGGCGGCAGATTCCGATGATCCCGTTTTGCTTGATGAAATCGCCCATGGTGATTTCTCTGCGATCTACCATGAAGCAGCAATTACCGATACCACGGTGATGGATCAGCGCCGGATGGTGGAGGTCAATACCAATGCCTTTGCCAAGCTGTTGGCGGCAACCGCAGCCTCCTCTACGCGTTTGATTTACGCCTCTTCTGCCGGGGTTTACGGCAATGCGCCTGCGCCAAACGCGATTGGCAAGGGCGAAGAGCCGGAGAATATCTATGGCTTTTCCAAATTGGCGATGGATCGCATTGCCAAGCGTTGGTACGCGCGCCACCCATCGGTGATTATTGGCTTGCGCTATTTTAATGTGTATGGCCCTGGCGAGTGCCACAAAAATGAGCGCGAGGGCAACAAAACCGCCTCGATGATGCTGCAGCTTTACCAACAGATTCGTGCAGGGAAGCAGCCACGGTTATTCAAGCATGGTGAACAACGGCGTGATTTTGTCTATATCCGTGATGTGGTGGCGGCGAATTTGGCGGCTCTGGTGGCTCCGCGTTCTGGGGTGTGCAATGTGGGCTCCGGGCGGTCGCGTTGTTTTAACGATGTGGTAGCTGCCCTGCGCGTCAGCATGAAGGTGGAGCTGGAGGTCGAGTATTTCGATAACCCATTTGCGTTCTACCAGAACCATACCGAGGCCGATTTGGGTCATACCCGTTCACTGTTGCAGTGGCAGCCTAAGTGGGAACTGGAGGAGGGCATTGCGGATTATATTGCTTGGCTTGATGCTGGTGGTCGCGGGCCATCTCTTGAGGAGGCGTCATGATCGCATTGATCCGCCCTTTGGTGCTATTGGTGCTGCTGGGACTCGCTGGCTGCCTCCATATCACGGTGCAGCAAGGCAATATGATCGATTCCACGCATGTGGATGCCATTGCGTTGGGCGATACCCGCTTTCGGGTTGAAACCCTGCTAGGTACTCCGGTACTGAATGATGTGCTGCACCCCAATCGGGCGACCTATGTGGAGTATTATGAGGATAAGAGTGGTGGCAAGCTTCCGAGCCGTTGGGTGATTATTCACTACGATGAGTCGTTACGCGTGAGCGCGATTGAGCGCCATGATAAAGGCGGAAAATTGAAAAGCGTGGATTCTAAGTAGTAATGCGAAACGCGTAAGGATCTGATAGACGGCCGAACGCGATGCGGTGTTCGCCTGGAGCCAGCACCACACATTGGGTTGGCGGTATTTTGGCCACCGGTTCGTCATCGATCACCAACAGATCTCCGGCATGTGCCAAAAACAGTTCAAATTCGCCGTCACTATTGCGTTGCAAGGTGAGGTGATTGGGCGCGATGGTTGGATCGGGTGTGGGTAGCCGAATATCTGCGGCAGGCTGTGGAGGCCGTAGCAGTTCGGTGACACTGGTCGGAGGGCGATATGCGCCAAAGACCCAGGGCAGATGGGTAACCGTTACCGCGTGGCCACATAGCACTTGGTCAGCCAGTGCGTTGTCGGGGGCGATGGTGGCTAGTGCGGGTTGCGGGGAGCCATCCTGTTGCAGGATCGATGTGTTCTGCTGAAGTTGCAGGGATTGCAGGCGCGAGAATAGTGAAGCCAGCAGAGGGACGATATCTTTTGCTGAGCCATTCGCTAAGCGGATCATGGTGGCATGATCGATCACCTCCATTTGGCCGTCAGTCAGTGCCACTACCGATGCGGTGCGTGCAGGAGCTAGCCCCATCAGCCCAAGCTCGCCCACGATCTCACCTGGGCCTAAGTTGATCAATAATGTGTCCGGTTCAGTCCGCTGGCGCTGTACCTGCACCCAACCGTTGCGAATGATGTAGGCAATGGCATCTTGGTTTCCTCGCTGATCCCCTTGGGCGATCAGCGTTTCACCCCGTTGGAATTGACGCAGCTTAGCCATCGTTGGCGTCCGGCTTGATGTTTAGAATGGTTATACACACCTTTATATTATTTTTGTTGTAACTACTCAGATTGCTTCCGGTTTTCCTGATAGCAAGGCGAAAAAGCGGAGTTTACTACTGTAAATGGGCATTTTTCAACGCCGCTATCGGGAAAACCGGAAGCGACCTGAGTAGTTACGAGGCAAATATAGATATGCTATTAACTCACCTTCAATAAATCAAATACCACGCGGGCAAATGCAGATGCCCGATTAGGGTTTGAGAGAATCTGCATCATCTGATTCTGATGCGCCTGACGGCTATCCATCACTGCATCATCAATCGCTTTGGAGAAGTCACCGAGCATGGCCTGTTCGGCTGTTGATCTGACTCATCACCAATGCATTCTCACTGACTTTGTCCCTGATCGTATAGGCATCGTTCATTAAGTCTTTTTCGCTAAGCTCATCAGTAATAAGTAACTGCTCAGATTGCTTCCGGTTTTCCTGATAGCAAGGCGAAAAAGCTTAAGTTTACTACTGTAAATGAGCATTTTTCAACGCCGCTATCAGGAAAACCGGGAGTGAGCTGAGTAGTTACCACGATTCTTATATCGAATATCCAGAAGTTGCGTAGCTACTTGCAATTCTGCCGTTCATTGTTTGCATGGCGACATGCTAAAATCACTGAGAGTAGAATCACTGAGTGTGATCTTTTTTAAGGCTGCGAGAAATGTTTTTTGAGAAGCCTCAAGATGGTGTTGCATATATGAAGGGTCAATCCCCCCGGGGCTTTACCTTGCTGGAGATGATGTTGGTGTTGTTGTTAATGGCCGTCATTAGTGCTTTGGTGATCCCGAATCTATTTTCGCCATCTTCGGCGCAGCTTGCGGATGAGGGAAGACATTTGCAGCAGGTGTTGCGCCTGGCGGCTGAGGAGGCGCAGTTGCGTGGTGCGGCGATACGGTGGTCGGCGTATCATGATCACTATCTGTTTGAGATGGTAGATAATCACCGTGTATGGCGCCCTATGACAGAGAAGCCGTTTGCGCAGTATCACCTTCCCCCTACCATCCAGATTGCATCGGTACAGGTGCAGGATGCACTGTCGCTGCCTGACACGAAATCGAAGCGCGATGCGGTGCAGGGACAGGTTATTTTCTCCCCCGATGGCACCCTGACTGTGGCGGATGTGGTGCTGAGATCAGAAACCGAACGGTTGCCGATGCAACTGCGTCCAGGAGTGAATGGCATTCGCACGCTGAAGCCCGCCCCATGAGCCCCACTCCGATCAATCAGTCGGGATTTACCATGCTGGAGGTGATGGTGGCGCTAGCTATCGCGGCTACGGCACTGGTAACGCTGATGGGTCGTGAGGGTGCCTCGGCGGATATTCAAGAGGGGGTGTCGCTGCATGCGCTAGCACTGGCAACGGCGGTCAACCAATTGGAAGGTCAGCGTCTTGAACCCAGTCTGCCAAACAGTGACACCCATGGCGAAGTGACAGTCAATGGTCAGGTTTTGCAATGGCGTGGTCGGGTGGAACACACCGCAACGGCTGGATTTGTGATTCAGCATATGGCGGTGACTGCGTCCAAAGAGCCGCCGGTGAAGCTTTTTTTGTACCGTTTGGCACGATGAGGTTGTTGATGCCAATATTCGAACGAATCGCACCGCGCAGTAGCGTTGTTGTTAGGCAGCCCTCGCAAGCAGCCTCCGGTTTCACCCTGTTGGAGATGTTGGTGGCGTTGGTGGTATTTGCCTTGATTGCTGCGGTCACCTACGCAACGGTTGTGCCTGCAGGTAGAGGGTTTCAGATGTTGCAGCAGGTACGCGACAGTGTGGAGCAGTCCTACCATCTGGATCGACGGTTGCGCATGGATGTGGACTACTTGACCCCCTCAGCTGATACGGCGGTCGAGACCTTAAAAATCAGCCATGATCAGCGCAGTGGCCAGAGTATGGATCAGCTCTGGTTGCTGGTGTCGGAGGTGAGCAGTCCGGCACTGGTTGCGGTGCACTATTTTGTAGATGAGGATCGTGGTATGCTGGTGCGGGAGTCCGCAATGCCATGGCGGCGTGCCTCAACACTCTCTCAGCACTCCCCGGTACATTGGGATATTGGCAAAGTAACATCGTTTCAGGTGCAGGCGATGGGTGAGAATCGCCATTGGGTTGATGTTTGGGATGCGAAAAAAAGCAGAACGCTTCCGCGCGCTCTGCGTGTGCGCTGGCGTGACGATCATGGCGAGCGAACATTGCTCTTGCCGCTGTTTATTGTGCGCCAATTGGCGAGTCCGTCGCCAGCATGAATGGTTCGGGAACAGGGAAATTCGCGAGGGATAGCGAGCGCGGCGTGGCCTTGATCTTGGTGTTGGGTCTAGTGGCCTTGGTGGCGGTTTGGGCAGCTCAGAGTGCCAGTGAAGACCAGATTTCGCTGCGTCGTGCAGAGAATATGCAGCTCGCCACTCAGGCGATGCTGGCCACGGAGTCAGGTTTTGCGCTTGGGCGCAAGGTGTTGGCTGCGGATGACGCCTCAGTGGATAGCCTCAACGATGCTTGGGCACAGAAAGCACCGCCGTTTCCGGTGCCGGGAGGTGTAGTGGCGGGTGCGATTGTTGATAGCAATCGCTATGTGAACCTGAATGATATGGTGGATGATCATGGCAAGGCGCGGCCGAAATCGATCGCAGTAGTAAAACGGCTCTTCACTCAAGTGGGGGTAGATCCTGCGTTGGTAGATGCGTTGGTGGATTGGATGGATAAAGATGATCACCCCTATGGTGCGGCGGGGGCTGAGGCTTTTGCATACCTGAATCGGCCATGGCGGGTGAAAAATGCGCCGTTGGATAGTTTGCGCGAGCTGTTGCTGGTGAAGGGGTTTGATCGGAGTATCGTGAAGCAATTGCGGGCGGTGGCGGTGGCACTACCGCATCGGGGTGTAACTGCGGTGAATATCAATACCGCGAGCAAGCGCGTGTTGATGAGTCTTGCTGATAGTATTCCCGCTTCTGATGTGGACGCAATGATTGTGCAACGCAAGAGTTCCCCTTGGCTCAAGGTCTCGGATTGGTCATCGCAAGCGCCCTATGCTGTTTGGGCGAGCCATATTCCATTATCCATGGTGAGTACGGTTAGTGATCGTTTTATCATGATAAGCGCAGCCCAATTCGGACGGGTGCGCTGGGAGGAGAAGGTGTTGCTGCAGCGCGTGGGAAAGGTGGTGAAGATCGTGAAACGATGGAAGGTTGCAGGGAGCTAAATGCTGACAAATATGACCTTCTGGGATGGAAGCCGTTTGCATGGCTGGGGCGCGCAAGGAGCGATCTTGACGCATCAGGCCGCAGAGACGATACCCGCCCCTGGGGATGATGGGGGTGATGGGGCAACGGCGGTGGCAACGGATCTGCCAGCAGCGTTGCGCTCGCCTCCAGGTGAGTCGGAAGGGTGGCAGGTCGGTATCGATACCTTGGTCTGTCCCCTTGAGCAGCTGTTACTGCGTCCGTTCACGCTGCCCCTTTCCCATCCTCGTCTACTTGATCACGAGGTGCTGGGGCAGGAGCTGGCTGAACAGGCCGGGATTGTGCCGGCCGAGTGGTGGCTCACTTGGCATGCCGATGTGATCGATGGCGGCGTGGCAGGCTTGGTGTTTGCGATGCCGTTGGTGCTGCAATCGGGATTAGCCCTGCATGAAACATGGAGTGCTTGTGATACGGTCGCGGTGGATGCATGGCTCCGACTGATGGCGTTGGTGCCGAATCCTAGTGTGGCAAACTATGCGATGGTTGATGCTGATAGCGAAGGGATCATGATGGGGGTGCGCCAAGGCGGGGTATGGCGTGGAATGCGCCGTTTGAATCGCGGGGAGCGTAGCTTGGGAGAGCTGGCGGATGAGGTGATGCGCTCCGCGCAGGCGATGGGATTTGATGCCACCGAGATGCCTGTTTATGGCAGGCTGGATGCGGCATGGCGTACTGCGCTGGATGCGGGCGAGCATAGTGCGCTGGATGCGGGCGGGCATAGTGCGCTGGATGCGGGCGGGCATAGTGCGCGGGATGCGGGCGGGCATAGTGCGCGGGATGCGCAAGAGCCACTGGATTGGCGTGGAAATATTGTGGCGGAGCTGCCTGATCGGGCATCAGCAACCTCTGCCGCCGCGCGCGCTGCGGAGCCAGCCAAGGCGTTGAACCTTCGGCATGGTAGCTGGGCCGTATCGGGAGGCTGGCAACGCAATTTGCGTCCATGGCGGAAAACCATGGTGCTGGCTGGATTGGCGCTGGTGCTGGCGTTGGGGGTGAATCTGTTTCGTGTGCATCAGTTGCGCGCCCAACAGCTTTGGATCCAAACCGCAATTGAGGCCGCTTTTCATCGTGGGCTGCCGGATGAGAAGGTAATGCTCGATCCCTTGGCACAGCTGCGTCAGGCAGGTGGTGACGATGGATCATCGGATGCGTGGGCGCTGTTGCATCAGCTACAGGGGGTTGGGAGTGTGATACATACCATGCCACAGCTGCATATCGCAGAGATTCAATATGGCGCCAGTGGCATGGCGCTCTCAGGCGAGGTGCCGAATTTGGCCTTGGTGAATCAGATTCGTGATCGTTTGTCGGCAAACCTAACGACAACGGTCAAGGTGACCGATACCGAATTGGCCAATAACCGGGTACGGTTTCATCTCAAATGGTAAGGGAATTCTTACGAATCTATGGCAGTGGCCAGGGTATTCTACTCCGAGTGAAGATGCAGTTCTTGCCGTATTATCAACGATTATCTGCACGCGAGCAATATCTACTTATTGTCGTAGCGATTGTGCTGCCGGCATTGCTTTTTGTGATGGGAGTCTGGCAGCCGGTAGTGGATCAGATCAATACGCTCGAAGGTGCACTGCCCAAACTGCAGGGTCAGCTTCATGAGGCACAACGGTTGGCGGATCGTTTGCAGACACTGGGCCGAGGGGGTAGTGGGACGGCGGCGATGCCATCCAATGCGCTGGAATCGATTGAACAGGCGGCGGCGATGAGTGGAATACGCAAGAATATCACGCGAATTAAACCGGATATTGGCATGGGTGGTGCGCAACGGATGCGGATCATCATTCATTCAGCACCCTATCCCGTCATGATCAAGTTCCTATTCCATTTGATCCAGAAGGGGATCATTCTAGCCAAGGTACAGATGGTGGCCACGGATACGCCAGGGCAGTTGAATGCAGTGGTGCTGGTGATGACCAAGGGTTGATCTGAATGTAACTACTCCGGAAATCGGGGACAGTATACTATTTAATTGCCAGCGAGAGAGCTTGTCGTTATCATTTATATATGGTGCGTATGGCAAGAGTTGTAATCCCCAGAATTCTGAAAATAACGTTTTTCGTCATGTCGGGCTTGCCACGGCATCCAGTGTTTCTGGGTGGAAAGGCTAGATTTCAGATCAATACCAGAAAGATGAAGCGAGTTTGGGTAGATTGGGTTCCGGATCGAGTACGGAATGACGGAACAGGCTGTCAATTATAGTTGACAGTTAGATCCTGTAGATTTATCAAATAGAGGGGGCAAGTCTTGCAAAACCCCATCAAAGCCATACTTCCAGTTATTTCATTTCATCGAATCGTATAAATATTGCATTGCAAGACTTGACCCTTCTATGTCTGCATAGTGATGATCGTAACAGTTAAGCACCCCCTATAACTGAACTCCAGTTTTCTTTTTGTCTATACTTCGCCCATGCAGAAAATGATTACCGTTCAGGGTCGCGAATTGTCAGAGGACGACCTGGATTTCCTTCGCCAACTTCAGTTGGCCAATCCAGCATGGAGTCGACGTCGATTGTCA
>JAUZRF010000028.1 GCA_030950645.1 Mariprofundales bacterium | reverse complement strand
TCAACGCCGGAAATCACGGTATAGGACCCGGTAGTGGATAGCCCCGCAGCTGCTGTTAAGGTTTTCAGTGCTGCACCACCAGCGAGAAGGGTGATCGCCGCGGTGTTCGTGGCTCCGGCACTATCGCGCAAGGTGCCTGCGGGGATCGTCAATGCCTTTGCTGTAGAGACCGCAGTAGTTCCGGTCAAAGTGGCTCCCGTGTTTAAGGCGTTGGGAGCGGTGGGAAGTGCTCCAGTATACGCAACGGGGCTTGAGGCAGATAACAGATCACCTTGCCCAACCAGCGTATAGATCCCCGTGGGCGACATTGTGGAGTTGGCTCCAGTTACCGAGGTGGAGAGCTTGGTGTTGGCAATCCATGAGATGGCGTTGGCGTTGACGATCCCATTCTGATCCTGCAACGACCCTGCTGGAAAGGCAATAGCCTCTGACCCCAACGCCGTGGTAGCATCAGAAGAGATGGTAGTGCCAACCCCATTCGAGTTCACCTTGACACCATTGGTACTATTTCTCGCCGTCAGTGAGCCAGTGATGACACCATTTGCCACCGTGGTCGTGGCATTGCCAATGGATGTAGGCGATGGCATATAAATCTCACCGGCAGACAACACCGTCTGCGCGGTCTTGGACGGCGTAATGGCTGAGCCCAGTGTAAAGAGGCCTGAGGATGACAGCGAACCCGCAGCTGAGGTGGAGAGTACCGATGCCAATGTCGAACCCTTGGTCCAGATCACTGCGGCAATATTGGTGGTGCCAAATTGATCCGTAATCGCCCCCTTAGGAAGCGTGACAGTCTGATCAAGTTTCACATCAGAACTCAGCACCGTATTGGCATGCAATACGCTCTTAATTGGAATCGTTGGTGTGTTGATATCATAGATTCCGCCACTAACTTCCACCGGGGTAGTCGGGGTAGAGGAGTTAGCTCCCTTGAGTTGGTTGCCTGCAACCGCAACATGCCAATCCCAGGCGGTTTGTCCGCTGGTGTTCAGACCCTGTTTCACAAAGTAGGTGCTCACCGAGTGGGTGGATCCCAAGGAGTCAAAGATATTGACATCGGTCTTGTAGTTGTAGGTGGCGGCATCATTGGGGTTAAAGGTGGCACTGGGTTTGACCGCATTGGAATCGACCGATACCCCGACATCAATCTTCGTGGTGGGAGATGCCTGGGCGGCCAAATTCGCAAAGGTGATATCCCTCACATTGCCGGTAGCTGTGGCCGTGGTATCGGTCTTCCACCCTTGTACTACAAACCCTTGTCCATTGATCAGATTAAAGTTCTTGTCAAGAAAGAACGCGCCGGCACGGGTATAGAAGGTTTGGCCATTGGCGGGATCCTTGAGTTGAAACATGCCGCGACCATTGATCGCCATATCGGTGGCGTTGGTGGTGCTCTGCACACTTCCCTGCTGCGCATCGCGGGTGATCTGGCCGATACGGACGCCGTTACCAACCTGATTGGCAATGTTGGAGCGCGATACATTCACTGTCTGTGACAGCACATCCGCAAAAACCACATTCTCCGACTTAAAACCGAGGGAGTTCACATTGGCGATGTTATCACCAATCACGCGAACCGCCTCACCAAAGGATGACAGGCCACTAGCGCCTGTGAACAATGCATTATAAATACCCATGATATACTCCTATTTAAAAAAAAATCTAATAACTTACGGTAACTACTCAGCACCCCTTGAAAACACCCCGTAACTGAGTAGTGACAACTTACGCTAAGATACTTAGTCGGCCTGTCGCCGCCCGATTATGACCTGTCTCGATAGTTCCATGACGCTCCACCTGAATCTCATCCGTTTGCAGTGTGAATGTGGTGTCCTCATTTTTGGAGAATCGCGAACCACTGCTATTTTGCTGGCCCTGCTGCCCTTGTGAACTGAGATCCATCGAAAAACTGCCAAGATCCAGCCCCTGCTGGGCAAGTGCGCTACGCAATTGGCCCATGTTTTGATCAAGTGCGGTGCGTCCTGCCACATTATCTACCGTAATATGCATCTGCACCTGCTTATTGGCATCCGATTGAATCGAAACATGAATCTTTCCGAGATGCGCTGGCTCAAGTTGCAACTCTAGCCGCATCGAGCCATCGGCAGCCGCTTTGCCAAGCTTCATCATCGCTTCGGCAGGGCTCCAGCTCGGATGGGCGCGGTAGCTACCCATTTGCGCAGCGAAACCTGCACCTTTGGTTGCAGTTGCCTGATCTTGATGCAGGGTGTTGATCAATCCATCAAAGTTGTTTTGGGAGCTGTTGTTACCCTTCTGATGGTTGTCTCCCGCATGCTGCTGAGAGCTTTGTGCATGAAGCACTGCCTGCTGCGCTAACCGCGAGGAGGAGGCTGTCGAATCGGCATGCGCCGCATTGTTCGTCGCCATGGCCGCCCCTTGCTTGAGCAGCGATGCGGCGATGCCATCATCGCCTTGGCTCGAATCACCACCCGTTGCAACCTTCTGTTGGCCCGCCGGATTAACAGCTTGTGTTGCATCCCCCGCCACAACATTGCCTTGACCACGAGGATCATGCGAAGTGGCCAAAATTTCACCACTATTCGGCGTAGCCTGCGCTGTGGTGGCTTGAACTGTGGTGGTCTTGCCTGTGTTGGCCTGAATTGTGGCGGACTTGCCTGCGGTGGATTGAATTGTGGCGGACTGATCTACGCTAGTTTGAACCGTAGTGGCCTTGTCTGTGGTGGACTGCGCTGTGGTGGCCTTGTCTGTGTTGGCCTGCGCTGTGGTGGACTTGCCCGTGTTGGTCTGAATTGTGGTGGACTGATCTACGCTAGCTTGAACCGTAGTGGCCTTGCCGGCGTTGACTGGCGCTGTAGTAGTGCCCTTGCCGGCGTTGACTGGCGCTGCGTTGACTGGCGCTGCGTTGGCCTTGTCGGCGTTGGCTTGCGCTGTCGTGGCTTTCTTGTCCTGCGCTCCCATGGCGATTTTACCGTTCTTTGATTTACCCTTCCCTGCCAAATCTGCAGCTAGGAGTTCCGCCGCCGTCTCCCCCTTCGTCTTCGATGCCCCACCGTGATGCGTTGGCGTCTGCGTCACCTGCACGCCCAAAGCAACCAGTGCCACCTCTAGCGAAGATCCATTCTCAACCTTCGCCGCATGCCCTTTCTTATCGGATTGAGGAAGATCACCCTTTCCTGCCGGTATTGCCTTCAGCGCCGCCTTGATCTGCGCCACAATATCAACCTTGCCATCACCCGACGGAAGATTGGTGGCCGATTGCAATAGCAATAGTGCCTGTTTCAATGCAGCCAATGCTTGCGGCGACAATCCAGCAAGGGCTTTGCTATCCAATTTGCCCGCACCTTGGCCAAGCTTGGCCAACAAGGCAGCGATCTCCGCACCATGTTTGCCCTTGAGCAGGGACGCCAAGATATCCACCTTGGCGGACTTCCCTTGCGCTACCGCTCCACCTTGATCCGCGCCCGTCTTGAGGTGATGTTGCAGCGCCTTCATCAGCCCTGTAAACACGCCCCCCTTCTTGCCCTGCCCTGAGAAGACACCGCTTTGGCCAGGCTCAGCAGGAGCGCCTGAAACGGCTGTGGTTATTTGCGTAGGAGTCATGCCAGCCCTTGAGCATGGCTAATGCCATCGTATAAGCTGTTGTTTTATATCACTTTAGCATGGGGAAAAAATATCCCTATGGCAAATTATTCCCTACTATCAGGGAAAAATCTTCCGCTGAACTTCTTCACTCCTTCCCCCTCCTAGTTGCGTAAACTAGCCTGAAAACGCTTCGCCATCTCGGCCACCACCGCCTGCGCGACACCATCCCCATCCTGCTGAGTTAGGGTGCGTTTGGTATCTCGCAGGGTGATACGCACACCGAGGCTAACCATCCCTTCGGGCACCCCTTCGCCTTCATAACGATCAAAAATACGGCTCTCTTCAACCAATTTACCACCAGCCCGATTGGCCGCCTGAGTAATCGCTGCCGCAGTCGTATCCTTGGGAAAGAGAAACACCAGATCCCGAACCATCGCCGGGAACTCCGGCAGTGCTGCATACCGAGGAGATTTCCCCTGAGGTAAGCCATCCAACCGCAGCTGCGCGACAAATACCGGCACATCAATCTGAAAACGGGCGGCAATCTCTGGCTGCACCCGACCCATCACGCCAACTTCTTCGCGGCTTACCAGTATCCGCGCACTCTGACCTGGCTGCAAGCCAGTGATCGCATCATCGGCGACAAAGCGCGCGTGGAGTCCCTGCTGGCTTAACCACTGTTCCAGTGCGCCCTTCACATCGCGAAACTCAGCCAACCGCACGCTGCCATACCACTGCGCCTGCTCCAACTCCCCCGCCATCAGCCAGCCCAGCAGCGGGGTCTCCACATACGCATCCCCCTCACGCCGGTAGCCGCGACCCTGCTCGACCAGTGCCACTCCAGGCAACTGACGATTAAGATTGTACTGTGCAGACTTGAGTAATCCGGGGAACAGGCTACGCCGCATCACCGACATCGCCTCGGAGATCGGGTTTTCCAGCACCACATCAGCGCCATCCTCCAGCGTAAACAGACGCATCTCCTTGGAATCGATAAAGGCGTAGTTGATCACTTGCACCAAGCCTGCAGCCAGAGCCTGTTCAAGATGCCGGTTTGCAGGTGGCATTGGTGCAGCATCAAGCTTGGACAGGGCGTAGGGAATCGCATCGTACCCAATAATGCGGGCATACTCCTCCGCCATATCCTCAGCAATGGTCACATCATGGCGAAAGGGTGGAATCCCAACCTCAAGGTTTCCACGATCGCGAACAATGGCAAACCCCATGCGGCGCAGCACACCATCAGTCGCCTCAGGCAGATCCATGCCCAGCCGATCACGAATGCGCGCAACAGGAATCGTCAGCATTCGTGCCGCAGAAGACACGCCACCACACACCACCGGCACACCAGCACGACCACCAAACAGATCAATCACCATCGTCGTTGCGCGATCAAGCAGGGAGGCGACCAAGGTGGGATTCACCCCACGCTCAAAACGCATTGATGCCTCGGAGACAATGCCCAAACGCCGCCGACTGCGGCTAATCCCTGCGGGAGCAAAGAGGGCCGACTCCAAAATCAGCGAGGTGGTGGATTCCTCTACCGCCGAATCGGCACCACCGATAATCCCTGCCAACGCAATCACACCCTGCGCATCGCCAATCACCAAATCCTCCGTCGCCAGCGCGTAGTCATGACCATCCAATGCAGCAAACGCCTCGCCCGCACTCGCTCTACGCACCGTGATCGCACCAGAGACGCGATCAGCATCAAAGGCGTGCATCGGCTGACCGCTCTCCAACATCAACAAATTGAGCACATCAACCACGCCATTAACCGGGCGTTGACCCGCCGCACGCAACCGGGCCTGCAACCACGATGGAGAATCAGCCAGCGCCACCCCATCAATGCGCCGTGCGAAGTAGCACGGTGCACCATCGGCCGCTGCGATCGTTACCCGAGGAGTATCCACCCCATGATCAACCACTGTCGAGACCCCCATCAATGGTGCCAGTGGCAGGTCAATATCCGCCGCCAACTCACGAGCTAGGCCATAAATACTCATACAATCACCACGATTGGGGGTGATGGAGAGGTCGAAAATTGCTGACTCCAGCTTCAACCATTCCCCCATCGCGGTGGCTACTGGGGCATCCGTCGGCAGAATCAACAGACCCGCCGCATCATCAGCCAATGCCAACTCCTTCTCCGAGCAGCACATGCCGCAGCTCACCTCGCCACGAATCTTGCCTCGCTTGATCACCATGCCACCAGGCAGAGTCGCCCCCACCGTTGCCACCGGCACCCTGTCTCCCACCGCCATGTTGGTGGCTCCGCAGACAATGGCCAGTGGAGACTCGGCACCAATATCTATCGTCAGCAGATGCAAACGGTCTGCGCCGGGATGGGGTTCCATGGTCAAAATCTGACCAATGATCACCTTAGAAAGGTCATCGCGCGGGGTCGCAATCCCCTCAACCTCATGACCCAACCGTACCAGCCGATCCGCAATTGCCGTCGTGGATTCATTCAGTGCCACAAAGCTTTGTAACCAGGAGAGTGGAAGTTTCATTGGTCGCCCCTTCCCTGCGCCAGCTTGTGCAGGAATCGCACATCATTATCAAAAAAGAGCCGCAAATCAGGAATGCCATACTTGAGCATCACCAGCCGCTCAACACCAAGACCAAAGGCAAAGCCAGAATACTCCTCGGGATCAATCCCAACCGAGCGCAGCACATTGGGGTGGATCATGCCGCTACCCAGCACCTCCAACCATCCGGTCTGCTTGCAGACTCGGCACCCCTTGCCCGAACAGAGCACGCAGCCAATATCGACCTCCGCCGAGGGTTCGGTGAAGGGGAAATAACTTGGCCGGAGACGAATCGGCACCGCATGGCCAAAATAGGTGGAGAGGAAACAGTGTAGCACCCCTTTAAGCTCGGCCATCGACACCTTGCGATCAACCCGAAACACCTCGACCTGATGAAACATCGGTGAGTGGGTCATATCATGATCACAGCGATAAACCCGTCCTGGAGCCACCACCGCCAACGGCGGCTGGTTGCCCTCGGCCAGAAAACGCTTCATGGTACGAATCTGTACTGGAGAGGTATGGGTACGCAGGAGGTGTGGCGTTGCGCTTGCCGGTTCACGCACAAAAAAGGTGTCATGCATCGCCCGTGCCGGATGCTCCGGTGGGATATTGAGGGCATCAAAATTGTGCGCCTCATCCTCAATCTCCGGCCCTTCGGCAATCGAAAAACCCAGATGGGTGAAGATTTGCGCCATCTCAGCCATCCCGTGGGTAACGGGATGCATCGCACCGCCACGCGCCTGGGTTCCAGGCAGGGTAACATCAATCCGCTCTGCCTCAATGCGAGCGGTCGAGGCCAACTTGGCCAGCACCACCTCGCGGGCATCCAGCCACTCCTGTAGCTGCGACTTCACGAAATTGGCATGCGCACCTAGCTGCGGACGCTCCACCGCCGATAGTGACCCCATACCACGAAGCACCTTGGTCAATGCCCCTTTCTTGCCCAAATAGGCCACCTTACACTGGGTTAACGCATCAAGCGATGCGGCTGCGGTAAGTTCACTCTCTGCTTGACGGAGCAGATCATCCAACTCCGATCTCATCTCAATGATGCTAGCCATTGCCTCTCCTTACCCTATTCCGTTTCGCCAACGAAAAATGGCAGAGCCATCGACCCTGCCATTCTCAACCCTCTTCACCGCCAAAGCATGCGGTGCAAGGTGATTTGCTGCGTTAGATGTTTGCTTGCGCGGTCGCCGCCAGCTTGGCAAATCCTTCGGCATCACGCACCGCGATATCGGCCAAGATCTTACGATCCAGCTCAATGCCCGCAGTAGTCAGACCAAACATAAAGCGCGAATAGCTCAATCCGTGCAGATGGGCAGCGGCATTGATGCGCGTGATCCACAGGCGACGAAACTCGCGCTTCTTCACCTTACGGTCGCGATAGGCATATTGCCGTGCTTTATCTACCGCCTGGGTAGCAGTGCGAAAACAGGTACTGCGGCGACCACGGTAGCCCTTGGCTGCCTTGATCACCTTTTTGTGTCGTGCGTGCGCTGGAACGCCGAAATTCACTCGTGACATCTGTTATTACTCCTTGTTAGCGGCCGGGAATCAAGCGATTCAGCGACTTAATATCACTGTGGGCAACCAGCTCGGTACCACGGATATTGCGTTTCCGCTTCGGGCTTTTCTTAGTCAGAATGTGGTTGCCAAACGCATTGTTACGCTTCCACTTTCCGCTCCCTGTCTTAGAGAAGCGTTTTGCCGCCCCACTGTTGGTTTTCATCTTGGGCATATTATACCACTCCTAATGCTTCAAGGGAGCCAGAATCAATAGCATCTGACGCCCTTCCATATTCGGTTCTTTCTCTACTTTAGCCAAATCAGAGACCTCTTCAGCCACCCGTTTTAGCATATCCGCGCCACGACCAATGTAGGCCATCTCGCGGCCACGAAAGCGCAGGCTAAGCTTAACTTTATTCCCCGCTTCCAAAAACTTGCGTACATTTTTCAGCTTGGTATCAAGATCATGCTGATCGGTACTGGCACGCAACTTGATCTCCTTGAGCTGAATCACCTGCTGATTTTTCCTAGCCAGATTCGCTTTTTTGCTGCGCTCATACTTGTACTTGCCATAATCAAGCAGCTTGCACACTGGGGGTTTCGCATTGGGTGACATCATCACCAGATCTACCCCAGCGCGTTGCGCCTCTACAAATGCTTGCTCAAGGCTTAAGACCCCAAGCTGCTCACCCTCCGCGCCAATCAGCCGCAGCTGCGGCGCGGTAATGGCATCGTTAATCAACAATTCTTTACTGATGCAAGCCCCCTACAGGTAGTCGTTGCGCATAGTTCGCATCGTCTCGATCCATGCTTCGGTAGCCATCACGCCAAGATCTTCTCCATCCCGACTGCGCACAGATACCGTGTTTTCCTCACTTTCGCGTTCGCCAGCGACCAAAATAAAGGGCACTCGCTCCAGCGTAAGGGCGCGCACTTTATATCCGAGCTTTTCATTACGCAAGTCTGTTTCAACCCTGAAACCCGCATCGTGCATCTGGCTAGCAACCTTTTTTGCATAATCCGCCTGACGATCCGTGAGGCTACACACTGTTGCCTGTACCGGTGCCAACCAAAACGGAAACTTGCCCGCATGGTGCTCAATCAAGATACCAATAAAGCGTTCCAAAGAACCCAGAATCGCCCGATGCAGCATCACCGGTGTTTGCCGACTATTGTCCTCGGCAACAAAGGTGGCGCCCAGTCTTCCCGGCATCGAAAAATCGACCTGAATGGTGCCGCACTGCCATACCCGCCCTAAGCAGTCGCGCAGTGAAAACTCAATCTTAGGGCCATAAAATGCCCCCTCACCCGGATTCTCACCATACGCAATATCCTTTGATTTTAAAGCCTGGTGCAGTGACGCCTCCGCTTTATCCCACTGCGCATCCGTTCCCACCCGCTTCTCGGGCCGGTCGGAGAGAGAGATCACTACATCCTCAAAGCCAAAACGGCGGTACACCGCGTAAACCAAGTCGATGAAGTCTCCCACCTCCTGCTGAATCTGAGACTCTGCACAAAATATATGTGCATCATCCTGCACGAAGTTTCGCAGCCGCATCAAGCCATGCAGGGTGCCAGAGGGTTCGTTGCGGTGGCAAGAGCCAAACTCCGCCAATCGCAACGGCAAATCGCGGTAGGAGTGCAGCTCCTGATTGAAGACCTGAATATGGCACGGGCAGTTCATTGGCTTGATGGCGTAATCACGATTCTCGGTACTGGTGGTGAACATATCGTCACGAAACTTTTCCCAGTGGCCCGATTTCTCCCACAACTTACGATCCACCACCTGCGGCGTTTTGATCTCCTGATAACCGTTGTTGCGCATCACCTGACGAATCTCGTTCTCCACCACCTGCCACACCGCCCACCCCTTAGGGTGCCAAAACACCATCCCCGGTGCTTCATCCTGAAGATGGAAAAGGTGCAGTTGCCGACCCAATTTGCGGTGATCGCGTTTCCCCGCCTCTTCGAGACGATGCAGATGTTCTTTGAGACCCTTCTTGTCTGCCCAGGCGGTACCATAAATGCGCTGGAGCTGCGCATTATCGGAGTTGCCTTCCCAATACGCCCCCGCCACCCGCATCAGCTTAAACACCTTGAGTTTGGAGAGATTCGGCACATGCGGCCCGCGGCAGAGGTCTTGCCACTCGCCCTGCCGATAGATGCTGACCACCTCACCCGCAGGAATACGCGCAATCAGCTTGGCCTTGTAGCCCTCACCCTGCTGCTCGAAAAAGGCGATCGCCGCATCACGATCCCACTCCTCACGCACCACCGATGCCTTGCGTTTAACGATCGCCTTCATCCGTTGCTCAATCGTCTTCAAATCTTCGGGAGTGAAGGGGCGCTCAAAGGCGAAATCGTAGAAAAAACCGTCCGCAATTACCGGCCCAATCGTTACCTGAGCGGCGGGGAAAAGCTCCTTGACCGCCTGCGCCAGCAGATGGGCGGTGGAGTGACGAATCACCTCCAATCCGGCATCCGAAGCACCCGTAATCAGATCAACCCGATCCCCATCGTTCAGTGGGGTAGTGAGATCGCACGCCGTGCCACCGTTGATCCGAGCGGCAACCACCGCACGCGCCAGCCCCTCGCCGATGGCGGCCGCAAGATCAAAAGCGGTAGCACCAGCATCCAAGCTGCGCACAGAGCCATCCGGTA
>JAUZRF010000027.1 GCA_030950645.1 Mariprofundales bacterium | reverse complement strand
CAATTTGGGTACCCTTGATTACAGCAAAGCCAATCATGGCATCCATGTCACCCAAATCTGGGGTGAAAACTGCACGCACATAAGGAACCAAGCTGTTATTGATAACGCCAGGGCCTGCAGTCAGTGCACTACCACCAACCTGAACATAGCCCATATCGTTGCCGACCCATGCCGCAACACTGGTGCTCATAGTAGGATTTCCAGCATTAGCAAAACCCCCTTGACCGTCAAGGGTGCTGTTCACAATAACATTCTGAACTGCACTGACGAAGCCACCATTGAGCAGACCAGCGTGCTGACCGAAAACAGAAGAGACCTCAAGTGGCGCGGTAAATCCGAAGCTGGTATCTGAATAGTTCAGACCGCCCTTGAATGACCCAAAATCAAAGGAGTTCATCACTTGAAAGTTGTTGGCGCCAGTATTGGTATCACCAGTACCACCACCAAACTCAACAAAGGCACCAGTATGGCTGCCAACGCGGCCTGCCATCAGCAAGTTGGTGTCAGTCGGGATGTTAAAGGTCTTGGTAGTGCCATTAGTACCTCCAGCACCAAGAGCGGTAGTATCACCAGAAACCTTGTTCCAAGTGATATTAGCACTGGTAACAAAGGTAGCGTTGAGCACCACTGGTGTGGAGAGGTTGTCGTCTTCGATCAGAGCCTGATCACCAACATCGGTGAATGCGCCCATCTTGAATGCGCGACCCATTGGTGCGAGTGATGGAAAGGATTGGAAGTGGCAAGAGAGGCAGGCGGCGCCTGTCTGACGAGCGAATGCCGGAATGGCTTCAGAAGTGGTCGGTGCAACAGCGATGCTGGAGACTGCGACAACTGCGAAGGCAGCGGCGGAAATAAAAGCTTTTTTCATTGGTATGCTTTTCCCCTTAGTAGTGTGTGACCCGTAGGCCATTTGAAAGATTGCAAGCCATCAAGGTGCGAACACGACGACCACTCACAGCACCGAACCCTGTCGCCCCGTCCCCACTATGGTCAACGCCTTGGTGTGATCAGTGTCACATTTTGACACACCTCGTGGGATGAGGGGGGAATATGAAGAGAGAACTTTACCACGGAGACACAGAGGAGGAGGAAGTAACCTGAGCCGTTACTCGCTATTCGTAACTACTCAGCGCCCTACTAGAAAATGGCTATAACTGCTCAGATTGCTTCCGGTTTTGCTGATAGCAAGGCGGAAAAGCGGAGTTTACTACTGTAAATGAGCATTTTTCAACGCCGCTATCAGGAAAACCGGGAGTGAGCTGAGCCGTTACTCGCTATTCAATAGGTTCTGCAACGCCTCCACCTGCTGCACCGGCTGGTTGCAGACGAAATTTTCGCATAGGTAGGCGGTGGGCTTGCCCTCAATGGCGGGTTGATCTTTGAGGAAGGGGGCGATGGCAAACAGCTTGGGATCACGCCAGATGACCACCATATCGGGATGATATCCGGCCCGCGCGACGGCGAGCATGCGCTGGGCAACCTTATCCTGACGATCCCCCGCCAACACCAATTCACGCCCCGGTGCCAGCGCAAACTGTAGGGCAGTCAACAGATAGGCGGTGCCGCCCGGTGCTTGTGTCATGTTTTCAGCGCCCTGCTTCAGGGTGCGCTGGGCGCGTTCGGCCAGTGTGGTGTCGCCGGTGAGGTGGGAGAGGCGGAGCAGATTCATCGCCGCCACCGAGTTGCCCGCAGGCAGCGCGCCATCGAACGCCTCGCGGGGACGCGCTGGCAGGGCATTCGGGCCAGTATTGGGGGCAGAGAGGTAGAAACCACCATCTTGGGCGGAGAACTGCGTGATCATGGCATGGTTCAGCGCCACCGCTTGCAGCAGCCAATCGGGATTGAGATCGGCTTGATAGAGCGCGATCATACCCCAGGTGAGAAAGGCGTAATCATCAAGGTGGCCTGCAATCCCCGCCTTGCCGTCCCGCCAACGGTGTAGCAGCCGCTTACCATCCCACGACCGCGCCAACACGGTGTGCGCAGCGCGCTGTGCCCGTGTGAGCAGGACGGGATCATCAATCGCGCGGGCGGCGTAGGCGAGGGCTGCGATCATGAGGCCGTTCCAATCGGTCAGCACTTTGTCATCACGAAAGGGGTGAACGCGCGTGTTGCGCAGCTTGAGCAGATGCTGGCGAATCCGCTCCAAACGCTCCTTGTCAGCATCAAGCGGAGGCTGATTTAAGAACAGAATATTGCGCCCGTTGCGCAGCCGCTTGGCCTCATCGAGGTAGTTGCCGCGCGGCTCTACTCCCCAAGTAGCGGCAGCAAGGGCGGCATCCTTCTCACCCAGCGCCTGTTGCAACTCCGCCTGTGTCCACTGATAGAAACGCCCCTCTTCACCCTCGGAATCCGCATCCAGAGCAGAGAAAAACGCGCCCTCGTGATCGGTCATCTCCCGTTGCACAAAATCGGCGATCTCGCGCACCACTGCTGCGTGCCGGGCGTGGCCGGTCGCGTGGTAGGCTTCGGCATAGGCCAGCATCAGCATCGCCTGATCATCAAGCATCTTCTCGAAATGGGGCACGCGCCAGTGGTCATCGGTAGAGTAACGGTGAAAACCGAAGCCGATCTGATCAAAGATGCCACCGGCGCGCATCGCATCAAGGGTCTGCTCGACCTCTGCGGTTTTGCCCATCCGCAACAGAAACATCAGCTTGTGCGGTGAGGGAAATTTGGGCGCGGTGCCAAAGCCTCCATGGACATGGTCAAAGGAGGCCGCCAGCGCCGTTACCCCATCGGTCAGCAGCGCGTTGGTGAGCGGCGGGTGGTTTTTGTCTGCTGGTGGCTGTTGTAGCGCCGCAGTGATGGAGTCCGCCGAGGCCAGCAGTCGCGCGCGATCAGACTGCCACAT
The DNA here is from genome assembly GCA_030950645.1 of Mariprofundales bacterium. GTDB lineage: Bacteria > Pseudomonadota > Zetaproteobacteria > Mariprofundales > J009 > JAUZRF01. Next base: position 1,824 of record JAUZRF010000027.1, on the reverse strand, counting down.
CTGATGCACCTTGGCCGTTAGCTCCAGCAGACCTAAACGCCCGAAACGGCTGTTTTTTGGCAGATAGGTGCCAGCATAGAACGGCTTTTTGTCCGGGGTGAGAATCAGATTGAGCGGCCAACCCCCCGACCCATTCATCATCTGTGCCACCTGCATGTAGAGTTGGTCGATATCCGGTCGCTCCTCGCGATCTACCTTGATCGAGACAAACGCAGCGTTCATCGCCCTACCCACCTCAGGATCCTCGAACGATTCATGCTCCATCACATGACACCAGTGGCAGGTGGAGTAGCCAATGGAGAGAAAAATCGGTTTGTCTTCCTTACGCGCCAAGGCGAACGCTGCCTCTCCCCACGGGTACCAATCCACTGGATTATGCGCATGCTGCTGCAAATATGGGCTGGATTCGTTGATCAAATGGTTGCTAGTAGCTGCCATGGCAGAGCCTCCCAAAAAAAACAGCATGACACCAACAAGCTGGCTCCATCTCTTCGCACTACCACGGCTTGCACCACGAAAACTTTTACCACAAAGGCACGAAGGCACAAAGAAGAAAGACATTTTCCTCATCTTTTCATTCTTCGTAACTACTCAGATCAGGAAAACCGGGAGCAATCTGCGTAGTTATATCTTAGTTCTTAGACCGATCCACAATCTTACCGTCACCAATCCAGCTCATCATGCCGCGCAGTTTGGCACCAACCGTCTCAATCTCATGCTCAGCGGCCAAACGGCGTTTGGCGTTCATCGAGATCTTCCCTGACTTGCACTCCTCAACAAAATCACGCGCAAAAGTACCATCCTGAATCTCGCGCAAGATGCGCTTCATCTCAGCCTTGGTCGCATCGGTGATGATGCGCGGGCCGCTCTCCAGATCACCGTATTCGGCGGTATTGGAGATCGAGTAACGCATGTTGGCGATACCGCCCTCATAGATCAGGTCAACGATCAACTTCATCTCATGCAGACACTCAAAATATGCCATCTCCGGCGGATAACCGGCCTCAGTCAAGGTCTCAAACCCGGCGGTAATCAGCGCCGTCACGCCGCCACAAAGCACCGCCTGCTCACCGAACAGGTCGGTCTCCGTCTCATCGCGGAAGTTGGTTTCGATGGTGCCCGCGCGGGTGCCTCCGTTGCCACGGGCATAGGAGAGCGCCACCTGCTTGGCAGTGCCAGAGATATCCTGATGCACCGCAATCAGGCTGGGCACACCGCCACCTTGCGTGAAGGTGTGACGCACCAGATGGCCCGGCCCCTTAGGAGCCACCATAATCACATCCAGATCTGCCCGGGGTTGGATAATGGCAAAATGGATATTAAAACCATGGGCAAAGGCCAGTGTTGCGCCCTGCTTGATATTGGGCTCGATGGTGGAGCGGTAGACATCACCCTGATTCTCATCCGGCAGTAGCACCATCACCACATCAGCACCAGCAACAGCATCGGCCATCTCCGCCACTTTCAGTCCCGCGTCCTCGGCCTTACTCCAAGAGGAGGAGCCTTTGCGCAGGCCAACGGTGACATCAACCCCGGAATCCTTCAGATTGAGGGCGTGGGCGTGTCCCTGCGAGCCATAACCCAGAATGGATACCTTTTTGCTTTGAATTATCGACAGATCCGCGTCGTCATCATAAAAAACAGTCATTGCCATGTGCAAAATCTCCTTGCTATCAATTTTGGGAAGGTAACTACTCAGCTCACTCCCGGTTTTCCTGATAGCGGCGTTGAAAAATGCTCATTTACAGTAGTAAACTCCGCTTTTTCGCCTTGCTATCAGAAAAACCAGAAGCAATCTGAGCAGTTACAGCCATTATTTGGTAG